>JANYJI010000096.1 GCA_025358525.1 Chloroflexota bacterium
GTAGAAGCGGCCCGCGCTCGTGGACCGCGGCCCCCCCAGCCGGACATGGCCCCCGGGACCGCCCCACACCCGCCGCGACCGGGCTACGAACCACGCCCACCCAAGAAGGAAGAGACGCGCCGCCCCAAGTACTAGGTCGGGCCGGCACCGCGTTTAGCTCTCCCGTCAGAGCCAGCGTGCGAGCAGCACCCCGAGCGAGACCGCGAAGAGCGCGAGCCACAAGATCGAGAGCGCTTCTTCGGCTGGGCCGATGAGCGCGCCCGCGTCGACAGGCTCCCTCGATCCGTCCGAGTAGACGATCTCGCCGCTCACCATCACGGCGCGACGACGGATTGAGCGCGCGCGAGTAGAGAGCCGTCGCTGCGACAGGCTCAGCAGCGCGGCCGCAATGGCCGCAAGCACCGTCGGAACCGGATGAGCGCCCGTCGCATACGCGGTCGCCGCGACGGGCAACGCTCCCCATCCGAGCGCGAATCCGACATCCGAGTGCACCAGCGGCACTTCGAAACCATAAAGGACGACAATCGACGCGCCGCCGATCACGAATAGAAGGAAGAGCGGACCGAACATCGTCGCCCCGACGAGGCCGATCGCAGCCGCAACCAGGAGCGCCGTCGTGCCGAGGGCAACGAGCACCGGCGATGGGATCTGCGTGCGCAAGGGTCGCCCGTGGAGCTCGTCGAAGGCGTGGGCGCCGACCCCGACGGCGAGCCCGAACGCAACTAGCGCACCCGCGACGATCCGCGGATCGGGCGCCGGTGCAAGAGCAGCGCCGAGCAGCACGTATGAGAGGTGCCAGACCGTGTAAGGGGGATGGAGGAGCGTCCAATAATCGCGCCATCCGCCACCGGGAGTGGCGTAGAACGCGGGTGGGAGGGTCGCCTGCGGAAGTGATGACGCCAAGGCGGCAGCCGGCGCGGACGACACGGGCGCCGACGGCGACTCGACCCTCGTCGCGCTCATTACGACGCCGCCCCCAAAACTCATCCGACGGGTGCGCACCTCGCCGAGCCCGGCCTCGCGCCAGTACCGCTCGACGGCCGAAAGTGGATGGTGGGCGTAGAAGCGTTCGATACTCGGACCGAGGAACGAGGCCACCGCGGACCACTTCGCCGAGAACAGGCGACACGCGACCGGAAGCCCGACGCGCGTGTACAGCCACCATAGCGGGCGCCACATGCCACCCGGCAGGCCGAACTCGACCATCGCCACCCGACCGCCGGGCTTCACGACCCGAGCGAGTTCCCGCATCGTGGCCGCGGGATCGTCGACGTAGCGCAGGAGATACGTGAAGGTGAGGTGGTCGAAGGCCGCGTCCGGAAACGGCAGCTGCTCCGCGCGCCCTTCGACGATCGTCTCGTAGACCCCGTCTCGAGTTCGGGCCAGCCGCAGCATGTCCGCGCTCTGATCGATCCCCACCATCGTGCAGCCGTATCGAGCGTGGAGCGCCTGGGCGACCATTCCCGTCCCGGTTGCGACATCAAGAACGCGGTCTGCGGCACGGGCGTCGATCGCGTCGACTAGCGCTCGCCGCCATCGTGGATCCTGCCCAAAAGACAGCATCGTCGCGACATGGTCGTACGACGCCGCGATATCGGTGAAGATGCGCTCGGCATCATCCGCGCCCATGGCGATACTCTGGCAGATCTGGCACGAGGAAACCGCCCGCGCCGCCCTGTGGTACGAGATGTTGTGCCCCAGATTTGCCGTGGGCCCGATCCCGCTAACGAATCGTGCGTCAAGCAGAGGAGATTCGTCATGACGACCCTTTCAGATCGACCCAACACCGCCTTGATGGTGATCGACGTCCAGAAAGGCGTCGTGGCAGATGCCTACCAGCGCAACGAGGTCGTCGCCAACATCAGCAGGCTCGTCTACAGGGCTCGTAAAGCGGGTGTTCCGATCGTCTGGGTCCAGCACTCCGACGAGCACCTGGAGAAGGGGAGTGACGCCTGGGAGTACGTCCCGGAGCTGGCGCGCCAGGAGTCAGAACCGTTGGTACACAAGACGTTCGGCGATTCCTTCGAGGACACCGACCTGGAGGAGGTACTGGCCAAGGCTGGAGTCGGACGCCTGGTCGTGACCGGCGCCCAGACGGATGCCTGCATCCGGTGCACGATCCACGGCGCTTTTACGCGTGGCTACGACGTAACCCTCGTCGGTGACGCGCACACGACGGAGGATCAGACCGCGTGGGGCGCTCCGCCGCCGGACAAGGTTATTGCGCACACGAACCTCTATTGGCGGTGCCAGACGGCTCCCGGCCGCACCGCTGGAGTCACGGAGACGAAGGACGTTACGTTCGGCCGGTGAGGCGGTGGGGGCAGCCACGGTCCGTGGCGCCGTAGCCGCCTCACTCCGTAGGGGAGAAGCTTCGCTTGAGACGGCCGCGGCTTGACCTCCTACTGACGCGGCACATCAGGGAAGGATATTCACCAGGCAGGTCGGGCCGCCGTCGGCGAGCGCGAACTCGTCCAGTTCGAGCTCGTGAACTGTCATCCCGATTTCACGAATGAGCCGGGAGGCGGTCGGGTTTCGCGAGTCGAGGAACGCGTGCCCGCCGAGCGCGAGGACGTTGGCCCCCAGCAGTTCGTCGTCGGGCAGCAGCAGGCGGCGGATCTCGCCGCCCGGTGCGGCGTCAGGGCCGGCCGCGTCGAGCGAGGCGAAGCCGGCTGCAGTGCCAATTAGCGTGTCGGGCGCCAAGGCTGTGACGGCCGTGGCGAGGTGAAGGCGATCCGCCACGGGGCAGAGGAGCGGCCGGTATCCGAGCGATCGAGCGGCGTCGGCAAGCACCCGCGCGCCGAGCACGTTGGTCCGGCCGCTCAGCCCAATCGCAATGCGGTCGCCATAGACGACCACGTCGCCGCCCTCGAGCGTCCCCGGATCTTCCACGGGTACGACCTGCGTGTCTGGCGGCAGGCAGGCGAGGGCCGCACAGAAAACGGAATCGACCTCGAGGCGCCGGGACACGACAGCGGGCCGCGCCACCACGACTACCAGCGGTCCATCGGGAAGAGTTGGCGCGAGAACGATGAGCGAATCCGAGACGAACGTGGCGTCGGGGAGATCCAGTTCCTCGGGCATACGCAGCAGCGGCAGGCCGGCGTCCTCGAGCGCCGCGCAAAAAGCCGCGTGCTGCACCCGCGCCTGTGAAACGTCGAGGTGGCGGCGATCCGGGTGGTTCGAGATCGCGTCGCGGAAGGCGGGGCCTGGTGGCCGAACGATGACAAGCATTCGCGAATCGTAGCGGGTTGCGCGACCTTGGAGGACGGGCGCGTTGCCGGATCACTCCAGCCAGGTCGCTGCCTGTCACCCGCGACAGTCAGGTGCCGGCAGTACATCCGGCGATCGAGGAATCCTCCGGTCGTACTCTGGAAAACAGACTGCTTTTCCCCGACAGTCCTTCGATGCGCCAAACTCCGGCTTCGTGCACGTCCCTTGATGCCCGGGATCAATGGGGCATCAAGTTTCCGCTGCTCCCCGAGGAGCTCGATGAACTCGTGCAGCCGACATCATCGAGCCTGGCCCAGGTCATTTCTTCCTGGCGCCTCTCGATCGCCGCAGCCTGGCCGGCGCCTGACGATGCACTCGATCAGTGGGGCATCGAATTCCAGATTCCCGATGGGGAGTTGGCCACCCTTGCCCGGCATCGCCGTCACGGCCGCCTGCGTGGTGTCTCACAGGCCGGCGCTTGGGCCGCGATCCTCGCGATCGTCGTTGCCGGCTCTGCCCTGGCCGTCGATCCACCCGCCTCCGCCGGCGCGGCGCCGCCCGACGGTGTGCCCGCGGGCGGTCAGCGGATCGTCATCGGTGGAGCCGATTTCGCGATCTCGAACCCCACACTCGGACCGACACCCACACTCGGACCGACGCCTGGCGCGACCCCGTCGGCCGGACCAATCGCGATCAAGCCTGTATCGAGCATCCCGGCGTTTGCCGTACCCGACGCACGTCCACTCCAGGTTGGGTTGATTGCCGTTCCAACGATCCAGGACGCGAGAAGTTATCTGGTTGCTCGATTGGGCGCGAGGGTGGATAAGCACTGGGGCATAGCTCAGTCTCAGTGTGCGAGCCTGATATTCGAGTACGAGGCGGGATGGAATCCACACGCCACCAACAAGACCAGTGGCGCCTATGGTCTGCCCCAGGCCCATCCGGCCAGCAAGCTGGCCAATTGGGCAGAGGCCAAGGCCAGGGCGGCGGAAGGGGTCGGCGACCCCGAAGCCGCGCGGCTGTACCGGGCATGGCGGGATAACCCGGTAGTTCAGGCGGAGTGGGGCGTCGACTACATGGTCCAGCGTTATGGATCGCCGTGCGCCGCTCTGGCTTTCCGAAGCGGATACTGGACGGACGACGGCGTATTCGTCCCCGGAGTCGGCTGGTACTGATCGTCCGGCTTCACATGGCCTGCGGCCCAATGGACGGAAGGCTGCCGGTTGACCGCCTGCCTGCGCGCCTCCCGGTAGACCGAGGTTGGGCCGCCGGAGCCGCAGCGCCGGGACGGTAGGGATCGCTTCGTTTGTAGCCCCGGGCCAGCTTCACCGTCCCGTGGCCTGTGAGACCAAGACTACACAAGGCGTGCTGATGCGTGTAGCCTCACGGACATGAGCAACCCATCCAGCCGCGTGAACGTGATCCTCGACGATGAGCACGCGCTCAAGCTCCGTCGCCTGGCTGAGCGCACGCATACGAACCCAGGCACGATTGCCCGATCGCTGCTTTCGACTGCGCTGGAGGAAGCCGATCCAGATCCTCGTGACGTGGCCGCCCTCCTAGACGGTATCCCCGGCGCTTTCGAAAGCGCTCGCCAGGGTCTGGCGGAAGCCCGAGCCGGTCGCGGCACACCCCTTGAGGACCTCTAGTCCATGGCGACGGTCGTGGTCACCCCGACCGCGGTCGAGAACCTTGACACGTTGGTCCGGACGCTGAGCCTGGCCCGGAACACGCGCGACCGAGTGAAGTCGTCGCTTCGGCCACTCTCACGCTTTCCGC
>JANYJI010000105.1 GCA_025358525.1 Chloroflexota bacterium
AGCAAGGTGGCCAAGATCGAGGAGTCGCAGCTCGTCTACGGCAGCCGAGGTGATGATGTCCAGTCCGGCCTTATGCCGGGCTTCAACGCCACGATGGACGCAGCGTGGCGAACGCGTGGCTTTGGCGACTTCTGGGGCTACATGCTCGTGGCCGAAGGGGCGGCCGAGGCCATGGTGGAGACGGGCGCCCATCCTTGGGATTGGGCCGCGCCGCTCGTCATCGTCGAGGAGGCCGGCGGCCGCTTCACGACCGCGTCGGGCGATCGAGCCATCGACGGGCCCTCGGCCGTCGCGACGAACAGCCTGATCCACGACGATCTGCTGCGACGCCTCCAGGCGAGGCGCTAGCCGCCACGGCCGGCGAGGGTGCCGGTCGAGTGGCTGTCACGGCGGGCCTGCGGCGGTGTCAGAATGTGAAAAATGAACTGGGCCCGATCGCCCGTCGCTGCTCCGTATTGAAAGGCCTTTGACGATGCGCAGATTCGTACGCGAGCATCGGCATTCCCTCATCGGTTACGGGAAGGTCGCTCTTGTGGCTGGACTCGTCGTCAGCTGCTCGCCCTCCATCAGCCCGACACCAGGCATCTCGCCAACCCGAGCCTCCACCCATACCGCTCAGCCGCCGGTGCCCGTCAAAGTCTGGGTGACGACCGCCGACCAGACGAAGCTGCTGGCGGCCCAACCTGACATCTCGTTCGCGCCGGGCTCAAAGGGCGACACGGCCATCGATGTCAACGAGAACAATCAGTACCAACAAATGGACGGCTTCGGGGCTTCCATGACCGATTCCTCGGCCTGGCTCATCTACACACAAATGCCCGAGGCACAGCGAAAAGACGTCATGTCCAAGTTGTTCTCTCGGACCGATGGCATTGGCATCAGCGTCATGCGCCTCCCGATGGGGGCCAGCGACTTGGTTCACGGCCCGGCCTATACATACGATGACATGCCTGCCGGAGGGTCTGACCCGGACCTGGCCCACTTCTCCATCGAGCATGACAGGGCATACATCATTCCTGCGCTCCAGGATGCTCTCAAGATTAACCCCACTTTGAAGCTTATTGCTTCGCCCTGGAGCCCGCCGGCCTGGATGAAGGATAGCGATGCACTTGGAAGGGGCACGCTGAAGAGCCAGTACTACGCCGCCTGGGCGCAGTACTTCGTGAAGTTCGTCCAGACTTACCAGGCAGCAAACGTGCCGATATACGCCGTCACGCTCCAAAACGAGCCGCACAATGAGCCTGGAAGTTACCCGGGCATGCGGCTCGAGCCCGCCGATGAAGCCACGCTGGTGAAGAACTACTTGGGGCCGGCATTCAAGGCTGCGGGCATCAATACCAAGATCCTGATCTGGGACCACAACTGGGACGAGCCGGGCTACCCGCTCTCGATCCTGGCGGATCCAGCGGCGAAGGCCGCCGTACTTGGCACGGCGTGGCATTGCTATGCGGGCAACTTCTTCGCCCAGGGGACCGTCCACGACGCCTACCCGGACATGCCCATGTACGAGACCGAATGCAGCGGCTTCACCTCGCTCGGTTTCGGCGATGGCTTCAAGAACGACATGTCGGACCTGATCATCGGATCGATCCGCTACTGGGCCAAGACAGTCATCAAGTGGCCGCTCGCAACGAACACCACCAATGGCCCCAACACGGGCGGGTGCGGAACCTGCATTGGGTTTGTGACGATCGACCCATCAGTAGCGGCAGGCTTCACCTACACGCACGACTATTACTCCATCGGTCAGGTCAGTAAGTTCGTGCTGCCGGGGGCCTACCGGATCGCCTCGTCCGGGTTCACTTACCATGGCCTCGGGACCGTCGCATTCAAGAACCCGGATGGCTCGAAGGTGCTTGTGGTCGCCAACCCCTTCAACTACGACGCCTCCATCGCGGTTCATTGGGGCGACCGTGCCTTCGCATACTCCGTGCCCGCACAGTCGGCCGCGACATTCACCTGGAACGGCACGCAGGAAGACGCCGCCGCTCCGGCCCCGCCGACCAACATGACACAGAAGGTCAATTCGACGAAGGTCGACCTGAAGTGGGACTTCTCGCCGCTGGCCGACACGTACACCGTCAAGCGCTCGGACAGGGCCGGCGGCCCCTACACGGTAGTCGCGTCGGGGATCGGCCTGCCGGAGTACTTCGACACGACGGCCGTCTCGGGAACCAAGTACTACTACGTGGTCAGCGCCATGAACAAGCTGGGTGAGAGCGCGAACTCGGCCGAGGCAACCGCGGCGCCGTAGGACAAGAAGGAGGTCGTCGTGTACCAGGACAACTCGGGTCTGGCGGTCGTCTGGGTGCTGATCTCGCTCGTCGTCAGCTGGGTGATCATCTACACGGCGGTTCGGGCGGCCGTCGGGCACGCGTTGGACCGCTCGAAGCCCCGCTTGGTCGCCCAGGCGTATATGACCCCCGAAGGAGTCCAGTTCGTCGTCTCCAACGTCGGCACCGGGGGAGCCCTCGATCTCTCAGTCCGCTGGTCCGGCAGACCGGCAGCCGAGGCGCTGGCCCGAATCCCGCTGCTCGGCCGGAATGGCACGCTCCAGTGGATCCTGGCCGCCGAGCCAATGCCGAACGACACGCAGTCGGTCGGCAGGCTCGTTGCGGAGTGGAGCACCGGCCTCGATCCATCATCCGCCCGAGAATCCGTCGTTCTGGCAGTGCTCGTGCCCTCGCGACTTGTCCCACCGCAATAGTCGAGGGCGCGCAGGTGGGCTACGATGCTAGTGGGCCAAGAGGCCCTACCAAGACGCCATAGGAAAAGTGAGGCAAATCATGGGCGACAAGACACCCAAGCGACCGCCGAAGGTCAAGAAGCCGAAGCCGGCGACTCAGCCGCCGACCAAGAGCGCCTAGTGCCGGCCGCGCCATACCGCCGTTTCAGGCGCCGTCAGATCGAGCTTACCGAAGGCGGCAAGCTCGCTCTTCGCGGCGATGGCTCAATAGTTCAGACCGATGCCGCGGGCGAGACCACAGGAACGTGGGCCACTGACGACCCCGAATGGGCCCGCCGCGCGATCCGATTCGGCCTGCAGCCTCGGCCCACGACCACCGTGCCGCAGGCCCCTCGCGTCAGCGAACCGAGGCCTCAAGTCTGATAGACACGGACCCGGATGTGCGGCATTGCCGCCGGCTCAACACGATCTACGCCTGATCGCTTGCGAATCTGAACGCCGGAGGCCCCATGCTCGCGCCCGTCCGTCCCACAGTCTTTTTGGGTGCGCGGCTGCTCGATGGGCGTTCGCCTGAGGCCGTTGTCGGTGTCGCCCTCGTCACCGATGAGGACGGTCGCATCGCCGCCGGCGGGTCCGCCGCTTCAACGGCCGGCAACGCTCCCAAAGATGTGGACCGGATCGATGTCTCGGGCCTGACGGTTCTGCCTGGCATCGTTGACTGCCACGTGCATCTGAGCCTCCGCCTCGAGACCGTGGCAGACCAGACCCAGCGCTCCGCCACCGATCTGGTGGTGCGCGCCCTCCAGGCGGGCCGCGACTTCCTGGAGGCGGGCGTCACTACGGTCCGCGACGCGGGCCACACCCCGTCCGGCATCAAGCGGGCATTCGCCTCGGGCGCCTTCCCGGGCCCGCGGACGCAGGTCAGCTGCACGCCGCTCTCCCAGACCGGCGGGCACGGCGATGGCTGGACACCGTCCGGTGCGGTGCTCGAGACCGGAGTCAGCGATCTGCCGCCCGGCATCGCCGATGGCGTGGACGCCGTTCGACGCGCGGCCCGGCTACAGATACGGGCCGGCGCCGACTGGATCAAGGTGATGGCCAGTGGCGGAGTCCTCTCAGCTGCCGACTCCCCGGACGCCAGCCAGTTCACAGTCGACGAGATCCGGGCCATCGTCGAGGAGGCGAAGGCGTCGGGCATCAGGGGCACTCTCGCGCACGCCGAGGGAACGGTGGGCATCAAGAACGCTCTGCGAGCCGGCATTACGAGTATCGAACACGGGGACATGATCGACGACGAGGGAATCGATCTCATGCTCGAACGGGACGTCCCGCTCGTGCCGACCTTCAACATCAACTTCGCCCTGATGGACGAGGGACGGGTCTCGCGCGGCGAGGTACCACCGTGGGCGGTCGAGAAGATGCGCTACCTTTTCGACCGCCAGCAGACCAACTTCCGCCACGCGGTGGAGCGCGGTGTCAGAGTCGTCATGGGCACGGACAGCTTCAGTGGCATGTATCCGCCGGCCGAGCTGGCCTACATGTCAGAGTTCGGGCTGGGCCCTTTTCGAGCGATCCAAGCTGCAACCTGTGACGCCGCCCGTCTGTTGGGCCTGGCCGATCTGATCGGTACTCTGGAGCCGGGCAAGCAGGCCGACTTCATTGCGATCTCGGGCGATCCACTGGCGGAGCCCGAGCTGTGGCGGGATCCGGCTCGGATCGTTCTGGTCGTGCAGGCCGGGCGCATCGTGGCGGACCGACGCGGAGCCTGAGGCCGTGGTCTTCCATTACGCAGCGCTGATCCTGGACGTGTGGCTGGGTCTGAGGCGCACGGCACGCGCCCGGTTCGTCCGCCCCGATGGATTACGCGGCTGGTGGAGGTCGCTTCCCGGCGACATGCTGGGCCGCCTGGTTATGCGCGGCTGCGGCATACCGGCACCGACTCGCGAGCATGACGCGGGTGATGTCACGGCGATGCTCGTCGAAGATGTCCGAGTCGCACGCTGGTTCAGGGCCCACTTGATACCCGTCCAGGCCCAGACGCTCGGCCGCTACGTGTTCTCTCGTGGCCCGATCCCGGACCATATGCTCGCTCACGAGTGCGAGCATATCCGTCAATGGGAGCGGTTCGGGCCGTTGTATCTGCCGCTCTACTTCGGCTCGTCGGCCCTTGCGACGCTGCGGCGCCGTCGGCCCTACTGGGACAACAGCTTCGAGGTTGAAGCTCGGGCGCGGGCCGACCGGGAGTCGGCGACCCGGGAGGTGCCGGACAAGCGGGCCGGCTTAGTCGCCAATCGCGACGCTGCCAATTCATGACCAGCTCTGTTGGCAAGTCGCGCGACACTGGCTGGCCGCGCGGGCGCGAGCGGCGGCATCCTTAGCACCTGGCGACTTCGCTACCTGGGAAGACTGGGCGCGCGCAGAGGGCATCCCAGAGGATCAAACGATCCCGAGGGCAACGAGTTTTGCGTCCAGTAGCCGGGGCTGCTGAGGACGAAACCCGACCAAAGACGTAGGATATGGCGTGGAGCCGCGCAAGCCTTGGCGCGCCGCTATCGCCGTTTCGAGGAATCCACCCGCAATGCCTGATCTCACCGAAGACGCAGTCCTGAAGGCTCTGTCCACCGTCCAAGAGCCTGAGCTGGGCGGCGATCTGGTCTCTCGAAAGATGATCAAAGATCTCGTCATCGATGGCGCCAGAGTCTCGTTCACGATCGAACTGACGACCCCGGCCTGCCCGCTCAAGGACGAGATTCAGGCTCGAGTGGAGGCGGCCCTCCGGCCGATCGGCACGGAGCAGATCGACGTGGCGTGGGGCGCCACGGTTCGCCGGTCGAGCCAGACGACTCCGCAGATGCTGCCGGGCGTGAAGAATATCGTGGCCGTGGCATCGGGCAAGGGCGGCGTGGGCAAGACCACGATCAGCGTCAACCTGGCAGTGGCACTAGCTCAGGCGGGCGCGTCGGTCGGTCTCCTCGACGCCGACATCACCGGCCCGAACATCCCAATGATGATCGGAGCCGAGGGTCAGCCCGTGGCCAGCCCAGACGGCAAGATCACGCCGATCGAGGCCTATGGCGTGAAGGTCATGTCGATCCAGTTCTTCTTGCCCGAGGGTCAGCCAGTCGTTTGGCGCGGTCCCCTCGTAGGTGGTGCCATCCAGCAGTTCCTGCGCGACGTGGAATGGGGCGACCTCGACTACCTCGTAGTGGACCTGCCGCCCGGCACTTCCGATGCGCAGTTGACCCTTGCCCAGTCGGTCCCTCTGACGGGTGCCGTACTCGTGACTACCCCCCAGCAAGTGGCCCTAGCTGACGTGGCCAAGGCCCTCGCCATGTTCAAGCGCGTCAGCGTTCCAATCCTGGGACTCGTCGAAAACATGTCGGGCTTCGTGTGCGCCCACTGCGGCGAGGTGACGGACGTCTTCGGCCGAGGCGGAGGGGAGCGCTTTGCCGCGGAGAACGGAGTCGACTTCCTCGGTGCCGTTCCTCTCGACGTGACGGTCCGGCAGGGCGCCGATGTGGGCGTCCCGGCCGTGGCCCAGAGCCAGCCCGGCCCAGCCGCCGCGGCGCTGGCGCACATCGCCCGAGCCGTTGCCGGCAAGGTGAGCGTCCAGGCCGCCCGCACGCAGCCGGTCCTGACCGTCTCCTAGGCGGCGGCCCAGCCACTGGTCAGAGCTTCGGCCGCCCGCCGAGCTCTCCCGGCTGAGGGGAGCGCGGCAGTCTCCTTCACGGAGCGTCTCGGCCGGCGTAAGATCGGGGCGTCCCGAAGAGGTCCCGATGCCCTGTCCCGATTGCAGCACACCGACAGTTCCAGGTGCGCGCTTCTGCCACAACTGCGGCACACGCTTGGGGGCGGCCCCGGATGGCCTGCGAGTCGGTGATCGTCGCGTCGTGACGGCGTTGTTCGCCGATCTGGTGGGTTACACGAAACTTGTCGACGAGTTGGATCCCGAGGACGTTCGGGTTCGCGTCGACGGGGCCCTGACAATCCTCGGGCTGGCGGTCGCACGCTTCGGTGGGTCGCTCGAAAAGTTCATTGGGGACGCGGTTCTGGTCGTTTTCGGGGCGCCCGTCGCTCACGACGATGACGCCCTGCGGGCCTGTCTCTGTGCGCTCGAGATGCAGTCGTCGCTGTCGCGGTACGTGACAGGCGACCGGCCGATGGAGTTGCGCGTCGGCATAGCCACGGGCGAAGTGGTGGCCGCCCCGCGGGACGTGGCGGGCAACTGGTCGGTGGCTTTGACCGGTGATCCCATGACCACGGCCGCCCGTCTACAGCAGCTCGCCGAACCCAACGAGATCCTGCTCGACCAGGCCACGGTCTCAGCCGGGGAGCCACGCATTGGGGCGGAGAGTCTCGGCGAGCGACTCCTGCGGGGCCAAAGCCGGCCGGTACCCACGTACCGCCTTTGGGGCGAGCGCCGCAGCGTCAGCCTGGCTTCGCGCCGCGTCGTGCCGCTGGTTGGCCGAGACGCTGAGAAGTCCCGCATCGTGGAGGTGATCCGCCGGACCGGTGCTACGGGCAAGGGCGGCGCAGTCCTGCTGCGGGGCGAGCCCGGCATAGGCAAGTCGCGCCTCCTATGCGAGATGGAGGAGGAAGCCCGGGCCGCCGGATTGGCGTGGCTGTACATCGACAATGCGCCGCATGGCATGGACTCGCCATACCGAGCCGTCCGCAAGATGGTCGATTGGCTGGCCGACGAACAGGGCATCAACGCCGGCATCGTTGCCCGACAGTTGCTGTTCGGCGACGGTGTACCAAGCGACCTCGACCCGGAGGTCTATCGCCTCATGATGGGTGCCATCGCCGTCCTGGCGCGCGACTCGGAGATGACGCTGCTGGCGGAGGAGGGCTGGGAGCCGGGGCCGCTCGCGCTGGCGGATCCGGCCGAATTCCAGGTCGGCCTGAAGCTCGCGACGCATCTGTGGGTGTCGCGGATGGTCTCGGGCAAGCCCCGCTGCGTCGTGATCGACGACTTCCACTGGATCGATCCCTCGAGCCGCCAGCTGATGGAAATCATGATCCGCATGGCGGCCGACCTGCCGCTGGTCGTGCTCACGGGGTCCAGGCCACCGGCGATGCCGGATTGGGTCGATCTTCCGCACGTCGAGGTTGTCGACCTGGCGGGCCTCGACGAATCGGCCACCGAACAGCTTGGTGCGGCCGTTGCCGGTTCTATCCTGGAATCCGAGTCGGGTCGGTGGCTGCACCAGCGGACGGCGGGCAACGCCCTCTTTGTCGTCGAGATCATCCGGACCCTGCGGGACACGGGCCGACTTGGGCAAGTCGGCGATCGGTGCCGCATAGACCTTGGTGCCGCTCGGCGCGGTGTTCCGCTCAGCTTGCGGGCGTTGCTGGGAGCACGCATCGACGCCTTGCCGCCGGCCCAGCGGAACGCGCTGGAAGTGGCCGCGGTGATCGGGTCGACCTTCTCCGAACCGCTCCTGGCCGCCCTGTGTGGCGGCATTTGCGGCGACCTCGAGCTACAGGAGCTTGCCGACGCGGGCATTCTGGCCCTGGTCGACGAGCCCGGGCAGACGGGGCAGATCGGGCAGACCGGGAAGCAGTGGCAATTCCGCCATCAGCTCTTCCTCGACGCGGCCTATGGGCGGTTGCTGGGAGATAGGCGCCGTAAGCTCCACGCGACGCTCGCGGATCTCCTAGAGGCTGCCGAGACCCGGGCCGACGTCACTGAATTGGCTCGGCATCGGATTGCGGCCGGCGACGCGTTGCGGGCTCGGCCGCTACTCGAGCAGGCGGCGCGCGAAGCGGCGGTACTGGGCGCCGTGGCCGAGGCGGAGGGCTTCCAGCGGACCCTGGCAGAGCTCAGGGCCGAGGCGGCTTCGAGCGTCTCCTAGATACCGGTCTCACCGGGCCCGAGTTCGGTGGACTACTGGGCAGCGCCTTTGGGTATCGGCACGGCCGTCCAAACGTCCGCAGCCCAGGCGTTCGTAGCCATCCGTGCCTGGCCGGACAGCGATGGGTGGAAATAGTCGTATGTGCTCAGATCCGCGATCCGGAAGTCAGTGTCCGCCAGAAGGGCAGCGTTGTAGGTGCAGTAGAGCTTGCCGGAGGGGCCATCGGTGGCGGCGATCTCACGGCATGCCTGCTTGAGTACGGAGTTGTACTGGGCCAGGTAGGAGTCGGCCTCTGCCACGGTTGAAGTACTGTCGTCGCCCAGGTATGGCGCGCAGCGTCTCGAGTTCTGGAACAGAGCGAG
>JANYJI010000152.1 GCA_025358525.1 Chloroflexota bacterium
CGCGGCGCTGTACGCGTAGCCGACGGTGGTGCTGTCGGGCTTGGTCAGCGTGGTGATGCGCCCGGCAGTGTCGCGCACGAATGTGATCGAGGGGCCGAGACTCGAGTGGATGCCGGCCGAGTCGACGGTGACGCTGTTGCCGACTCGGTCGGTCTCCGAAACGAGGCCGCTGACGGTGTCGAGGACGTAGACTGTGCCGTCCTTGGCGGTGAGGCGGAAGCGGGTCGGGTCCGACACCGGGCCGGACATGCCCGAATACAGGTTGCCATCACCTGTGTATGAGAGGCTCGCGTCGCCATCGACTTCGAGCTTACTCGTCGAGCCCGAGCGGGCGGTGAAGGCAGCAGAGCCCAACCAGAAGAGGTTGCTGCCGCCGGTCGGGGTGAAGTCGAAGATCTCGGTGTGGCCGTCGGGCCAGACCACGCTCACGAAGTGCGGCCGCGCCGTCGCCCAGGCCATCTGGCATAGACCGCCACCGAGGCCACCCATGAAGCAGCTCGTGGCGTATTGGCTCCAGCCGCCGGCGCCCACAGCGCCGTTGCTTGATACCCGGAAGTTCGAGACGCCGACCTGCCAGCCGATGCCGAAGTCGCCCTTGGCCTTGTCGAAGGAGTCGTAGGTCCGCAGGACCTGTATCGGGATGCCGCCGACCGCGACGTTGGCGTCCTGGTACGTGACGCCGTATCGGCCGAGCTTGAGGTTGCCCTCGACGACGACGCCGACCGACGAGGTCAGACCGCCGCCGCCCGAAGCGAATGCGCTGATCGTGATCGTGTAGCCGCCGTTGGCAAGGACGGTCGGATCGAATGTCGCGAGGGTCGCGGGTGGGGTGCCTGTGCCCGAGGCGAGGACGATGGGGCTGCCCGAATCGCCGGTGCGCGCGTACTCGACCTTCCAGTTGTCGATTGTCTGGCCGGCCGGGGGCGCAAACGAGGCAGTGATCGGCGTGGGTGCGGTGATCTCCGCGCCGTCGGCAGGTGATATGGAGCCGATGGCCGGCGGTGTCGAGGCTCCGCCGGTCTGCCAGCGCTGGGACACGTTGTTCGATAGCGCCGGCATGCCATCGAGGATGCCGTATGCCTGAAGCTGATCGTCCCCGACGTTGACGCCGGTATATGTGAAGCTCGCGAGCCCGCGGGCGTCCGTCACCGCCGGAACCTGGCCCATGTTCGCGCCGCTGATGTCGAGCTTGACCGGCAGGTTCGCGATCGGGTTGCCGGAGGCATCGATCACGCTGACGGTGAAGGTCTTGGCCGTGTTCACGGAAGCGATCGACGAGATCGTCGGCGAGAGAGCCAGGGTGCCGGTCGGGGTGACGCCCTGACCGGTCGAGTGCATCCTGACTGTCAGACACAGCGAGGAGCCCCAGACCTCGTCGTAGTCGACCTCGTAGTGGTAGACGCCCGGCGCCGGAAAGTGGACCTTGATCGAGTAGGGTTGGGGTCCGGTGTTGTGGTTGAACGTGCCCATGATCGGGAAGCTCGCAAACGCAGTCAGCCCCGAGGCCGGCGGTTCGACCATGACGTTGCCGGGAAGCGCCGTAGCGCCGTCGCCGATGCCGAAGATGAAGCCATCGTCCGACAGGACGTCGAAGGTGTAGTCGCCTGCGGCTGAGATCGTGTACGACCCGGTGAAGACCGCGTCGAAGGAGCCCAGGTCACCTACACCGGCCTGCTTGCCGTTGCCCCCGGCGACGATCGTGCCTGTGTAGTTGCCCGCGAGATCGGTCGTGATGTCGGTGAACGGCCGGGTGAACTCATTGACGCCCGAGGCGTTGTGGGCCACGGTGCCCGCGACCGGATCGAAGTTGATCGTCGGGAAGTCCTGCTCCCACAGAGCCGTACTCGCGGGAGTGGCGAGGAAAGCGTTGCCGTAGTAGTTGTTGGCGAAGAACCGGCCGTGGATCGTGGTCGTCGAGACAGCCTGGACCGGGGCGATCCAGATGACCGAGACGGTGTTGGAGGCGAGCGATCCCGACGCGCCCGCGGTCGCCTGCGCCGTGTCGGTGCCGGCCTTGGCTCCTGTGTAGATGAAGGTGGCGGTGCCGTCGGGCCCGGTGGTGATAACGGTCGAGCCCGGGTTCGCGCCGGTGATATCGAGATTGACGGCTAGGTCGGGCACCGGCGCGCCGGCGATATCGGTGGTGGTGACGGTCAAGGTGTGCGAAGAGCCGATCGGCAGTGGTCCGGCGATCTGCGGAGCCAGCGTCAGATGGGCTGCCTTGAAGGCGCTCTTGACTTGGCTTGTGAAGCTCGCCGTGATCGGGCCATATGAGTTGCCGACGGCGTCGGTCCAGGCCAGGGTGGCGGTATCGGTGAGATCGCCGGTCGGCTGCGCGGCCGGAACCTGGTACGTGGCGTGGGCGGTGGCGGTTGCGGCTGGCGCGAGGCTGGCGGGAGTGCCGGTCACCGCGATGACTGTGGCATCGGGGAGTGCGTCGACGACGGTCAGTGACGCAGCGGGCGCGGAAGCCTTGTTGGCCAGAGCCAGGCCATAGGTGGCGCTCTTGCCGGCGTCGACGCTGGCGGGACCGGTCTTGACGAGTGAGAGGATCGGCAAATGCTCGATCGTGGCGACGGGCCCGGCCGGCCCGGCGGTCGGTCCGCTCGTCCCGACCTTGGCGGTCGCCGAGGCCGTGAGAGTCTGGCCATCGAGCTTGGCCAAGCGCGCGAGGTACGCGGCATCGGTCTCGGTGGCGCCCTTGGCCGCTGGGACCGGAACGGTATAGGCAGTCGTGACGCTGGCGGAGCCACCAGGAGCGATCGAAGCCAGGCCAGGAACGGCGGACTTGTCGATCGTCTTCGTCGTCCCATCGGGCAGGGTGACCGCGACGCTGACGTCTCGCGCAGCCCCAGACGTATCTGCCGCAGCGAACGCCCCGCAGAAGTCGACATTGGTCTGGTCGGGCTGGCCGTTGCCCCCCTGGCGGCGCGGCGTGGGCTCGGCGTGGAAGCTGTTGCGGATGCGGCTAACCTGGGCTGGATCGCGCAGGAAGGCCAGCTGGGCACCGCTGAGCGGAATGGACGCCGTGTAGTGCCAGGTGGCTGTGGCACCGGGGGCGAGAAGGGTACCGAGGATTTGATCGGGAGTCGAAGCCGCCGGGTATGTCACGCCCGAAGCAGACACGGGCGTCGCCGCGAGGGTCATGCCCGATGCGATCGGGGCCACGCGGACGGGCGTATACCCGACCTGCGAGGCCGCGGTTCCGACGAAGGCCGGCCACTGAGAAGTGTCCTTGCCGTTGTTGTCGCCACCCGCGCCGCAGTGGGCCTTGTCGTTCGTGCTGATGGCGTCCCAGTAGGACGCGATTGTGGCCGTCGTCGCGTTGGTGTTCGACGCAACGAGGGTGCCCGCGAGGGTGAGCGTGGCACCGGTGTTGGTGACGACCCCTGTATATGTGAGTACGGTGCCTGGGACCGCGTTGGGCTTGTCTACGGCCAGGGTGAGGGCGAGCCCGGGAGTGACCGCCACTGAGCCCACGGTCTTGTCGAGATGAAGGTTCGCGTTGCCGTTGCCGGCGCGGGCGACCTGTGAGGGCAGTAGGCCTGCCACGAGGACGACGAGACTGGCGATCCCAAGGACATGCGAGCTAATCCGGCCAAGACGATGCATCGATACCATCGGGCGCC
>JANYJI010000159.1 GCA_025358525.1 Chloroflexota bacterium
CGGAGCCGGACACGGAGCCCGCCCGAGAGTCGGCACCCGAACGAGCCAGGCCCCACGTCCTGATCATCGGCGGCGGCGGCACCGGCGGGGCGCTCGCCCACGACCTAACCCTGCGCGGCCTGCGCGTGACTCTCGTCGAGCGAGGCGAGGTCACCTCCGGCACCACCGGCCGGCATCACGGCCTGCTCCACAGCGGCGCCCGATACGCCACCACGGACCGCGCGGCGGCCATAGAGTGCATTGCCGAGAACAAGATCCTGCGCCGCATCGCCCCGGGCTCGTTCGAGGAGAACGACGGCCTTTTCGTTGCCCTGACCGACGAGGACGCCGAGTTCGCTACGGCTTTCCTCGAAGCTTGCTGGCAGTCCGCCGTGCCCACCAAGCGGCTCGACCGCGACGCCGCCCTGCGCCTGGAGCCGGGCCTCAACCCAGACCTGCGGTTCGCGGTCCAGGTGCCGGACGCCACTATGGACGCGATGCGACTCCCGCTCCGCTTCTTCGCCACGGCCCGGCGCAACGGCGCCGAAATCCGGCCCTTCACCGAGGTCGTGGCCGTAACCACGACCGGGCGAACCGTCACTGGCGTCACAGTGCGCGACCACGCCGCAGGCCGTGAATACGAGATTGGCGCCGACTTGGTGGTCAACGCCGCGGGACCGTGGGCGGGTCGGGTCGCGGCACTGGCGGGGGTCGAGGTGGCCGTCACCCCGTCGCCGGGCGTGCTGGTCGCCGTGCGCGGCCGCCATTGCAACATGGTCGTCAACCGGCTGCATCCGCCGGGCGACGGCGACGTCGTCTTGCCCCAGCGGGGGCTGACCGTGGTTGGCACAAGCTCCTGGGTCGCGGACGATCCGGACGATCCGACAATCCCGCCGGAGCACGTCGAGAAGATCATGCGCGAGGGCGCAAAGCTGCTGCCCTCCCTGGCGGACGCGGAGATACGAGCCAGCTGGTCGGCTGCGCGGCCGCTTGTCGGGACGACCGCCGAGGCAGGCCGCGACTTGACCCGCGAGCTGCGCTGCTTCGACCACGCCTCAGATGCCACTCCCACCGAGGGCTTCGTGACCATTGCTGGCGGCAAGGCCACGACGCTGCGGGCGATGGCCGAGGCAACGGCCGACGTGGTGTGCACAAAACTCGGCATCGGCGAGCCCTGTCGGACCGGCGAGACGGTGCTCCTGCCGCACACCGCCTGGTATGTCGCATGAGCGAGAACGAAGTCGGGCCGTTCGAGCCGACTCCGGTCGAACCGACTGCGGTCGAGCCAACGCCCGAGCCGCCTCCACCGGCCACCCGAGTCTTCCGCATTTCGCGCCGTCGATCGGGCGATCGAAAGCCTCACCTCGACAGCCTCGAGATAGAGGTCGAGCCCGGCGATACCGTCCTCGACGCCCTCCTGCGGATCCGGCGCATCAAGGATCCCTCGCTCGTGGTCCGGCATTCGTGCATGCACGCCTCGTGCGGAACGTGTGGCGTACGCATCAATGGTCGCGAGTCGCTGGCCTGCGACACGAAGGTCGCCGCGCTGCCGGCCAAACCGATCGAGGTGGAGCCGCTGGCCAACCAGCGGCTTGTGGCCGACCTGGCGACCGATATGGTCGACTTCTACGCGCGGTTCGAGGCGCCCGGGCTGCCGCTCATTCGGACCGCCGAGGTGGGCCCTGGAGCCGAGCCACCCGACGGCATAAAGGCCTTTGGACGGTTCGAGAACTGCATCGAGTGCGGGCTCTGCCTGTCTGCGTGTCCAATCGCCCGGACGAACCACGACTACATCGGACCGGCTGCGCTGGCGGCCGCCGCACGCGTCGTCGAGGAGCCACGCGGCCGCGACCTGGGCCCCGTGATGGCCCTCGCTGCCGAGCCCGATTCCGTGTGGCGGTGCCACGACGCCCTCCAGTGCAGCGCAGTCTGCCCCTCGGCCGTTGAACCGGCCATGGCGTTGATCGCCCTTCGCCGCCACATCCTGGCGAACCACGCCAGGCGGCTGTTGGGCCGCAGCGACTAGCCGCAATCGCCTGCCGTCAGGGCTGGTATGTCTCGGCGCTGTAGGCGTCCTGACCGGCGCCGCCACCTGCAATCAAGACCCGCCCGTCTTGCAGAAGCGTGGCCGTGGCCTGGCCGGCCCGGTAGGTCGTCATCGAGCCTGTAGTCGTGAAGGCGCCCCCATTAGGATCGTAGATTTCGGCCGATGCGTCCGGCGCTCCGCCCGACATCAGCACCCGTCCATCGGTCAGCCGAGTTGCGTTCAACCCGTCGCGCGGCTGCTTCATCGAGCCGGTCGCCGTGAACGCATCCGTCTTGGGATTGAATATCTCGGCCGATGCCAGTGCCTTGTCCGCAACGGCGCTGCTATTGCCGCCCGCCACGATGACTCGGCCGTCGATCAGGACTGCCAGGGCTGGATTCATCCGGCCGAAGCTCATCGATCCGGCCGGCATGAAGAAGCCTGTCGTCGGGTCGTACAGTTCGGCCGACGTGTACAGGTCCGAACCGCTGCAGCAGCCGCCGACGATCAGGATGCGGCCATCGCGAAGCTGGGCAGCCCCGAAAGCGTCGCGCGCCGTCGTCATGGAACCGGTCGAGCTGAAGTTGCCCGACTTAGGGTCGAATACCTCCGCCGAGGCGAGGCTTGCGCCGGTGTCGTCGCGCCCGCCGACCACGAGGACATGGCCGTCGGGTAGCAGAAACGCTGACGCGCCCCGTCGGGCCGTCTTCATGGAGCCCGTGGCCTTGAACGTGCCGGAGCCTGGGTCGAACAGCTCGGCCGAGGCAAGTGGGGTCTGAGTGCCGTCTTCGCCGCCCGCCACTAGGACTCGACCGTCCTGCAACTCGGCCACCGCTGGATCGAACCGTGGCGTAGCCATTGAGCCGGCCGTCTCGCGGTAGGCGCCCGAACGCGGCTCGAAGACCTGCGCCGAGCCGAGCACGTTACCCAATTCATCGTGGCTGTCCAACATGAGGACGCGCCCGTCCCGCAAGAGAGTGGCGCTGAGGCGAGCCGCATCCATCGAGCCGGCCGGGCTGAATGTACCGGCAGTGGCGGGCGGAGGCGTGGATGTGGCCGTGGCTGCGGGCGTTGACGCGGTGCTCGGCGACGGAGCGACGGCCGTGGTGGTTGCGCTCGGGACTGGCGTGGCTCGACCGCCAGAACATCCGGCGACGACAACGATCGCGACAGAGATCGCGATAGCCTGGCCGGCGATGCCCCAGCCACGCGCCAGCCGCGCCCGACCGCGGTTCCGGCCACGACCCCACATAGAAGCCTCCCGATTCTGCCTACGGAGTGGGCGTTGCGACCCGCGTCGCCTGGGCTGTGACGCGCAGCCCCTCCGCCGATTAGTCTAGGCTCGCAGACGCCGACCGGCGAGGCCCAGACCGATTTCGGTCCGGCATCCGGAATCAGGTCAGCCCGAGCCATGAGAGTTTCCGAAACCAGGACCCCGATTACCCCCAAGCCGGGCGGCCCGATATCGACCGCCTCGGCCGCCGAGCTCAGCCCGCCGAAGAGAGTCCTCGTCGTGGGCGCCGGAGCCGTCGGGTCGCTCCTTGGCGCGCTGCTCGGAAGCGCGGGGTACGACGTCACTCTAGTCCGGATCTTCGAGACCGATTCGGAGCGGCCCCTCGTCTTGATCCGCGCCGACGGAACGCGGATCACGATCCCGGTCCACCGAGTCGCCCACACAACCGACGCACCCACACCGGACCTCATCCTGGTCGCAGTCAAGATGCCGGCCCTGCGCGAGGCCCTGGCGCCTACGCTGCGCTGGCCCGAAGTTCCCACCCTGACCGTCGAGAACGGCGTCGGCGCGGAAGAGATCGCGGCCGAGGTGCGGCCGGCAGCGCCGATGCTGGCGGGTTCGCTGACCGCGCCCGCGCGGCTCGTTTCGGAAGACGAGGTCCAGCAAATGGGCCGAGGCGGACTGGCCCTGGCAGCCGCCAACGACGCGGCCGCCCCCCTCGTCCGTGGGCTGCTCGACGACTTCGGCAGGGCCGGATTGCGAGTCGCCCAGACGCCGGCGGCGGCTTCGATGAAGTGGTCGAAGCTGCTCGCCAACCTGATTGCCAACGCCACGGGCGCGATCTTGGACATGGACGCCGAGACCATATACCGCGACCCCCGCCTCTACGAAGTGGAGCGCCGCCAGCTTTTCGAGGCCATCGCCGTCATGGCCGGCCAGGGGCTCCGGCCCGTGGCCCTGCCCGGCGCACCGATCCCGTGGCTCGTCCGCGGCATCCGGCTGCCGGCCTGGTTCGGTCGGCCGATCATGGCCCGCGTGGTTGGCGGGGCCAGGGCTGGCAAGTCGCCGTCACTGCGGCTCCACGTGCAATCCGCACCGCCGGATGGGCCCTCGGTCGAGCCGACCGAAGTGGCTTGGATGAACGGCGCCGTCGCCCGTGCGGGCGAGCGAGCGGGCGTGGCTACGCCGGTCAATGCCCTACTGGCCGCCCTCGTCGATGAAGTAGCGGCCGATCCGCAAAGGCGGGCCTGGTTCCGCGGCCACCCAGAAAGGCTTCTGGCCGAGTTGACGGGCAAGCAGTAGGCCAACGCTCTAGGACGCAAACGCGGCCCTATAATTCCGGGCGATGCAAAACCTTGACCTCGGCCGGGTTGCCTTCGCGCTGGTGGCCGGCTATCTGCTCGGCGGTATTCCGTTCGGGATCCTCGTTCCGCGCTTGATTGGCGGACCGGATCCCCGAACCATCGGCAGCGGTCGGACCGGCGGCGCCAATGTCTCGCGAGCGGTGGGATTCCGTTGGGCCGCCGTCTCCGGACTGCTGGACGTGGCCAAGGCCTGCGTCGCGGTTCTCCTGGTCGTGGCCCTCGGCGGTGGTGCCGTACCGCAGGTCGTGGCTGCCCTGGCGGCGATCGTCGGTCACAGTCGCTCGCCCTTCATCGGCCTGCACGGCGGCCGCGGCGTCGCCCCCGCAACGGGCGGCGCGATCATCATCGCCCCGATCATCCTGGCAGCGATCTTCCCCGTCTTCGTCTTCACGATCCTGTTGACTCGCGTTTCATCCCTCGGGTCGCTGAGCGCCAGCCTGATCGGCGGCATCGTCATGATCGCTCTAGCGGCCGTCACCCCGCTCGCCCCCATCTACTTCGTCTACGGAGCGGGCGTGCCTCTCCTGATCTGGCTCTTCCATCTCGACAACATCGGGCGGCTCCTGCGTGGCAAGGAGCGCCGCATCGACGGGCGCGCCCAGGCCGAAAATGGCACGGCCAACGGTCCTGCGGAGTCGTAGGGTTACTCGTCCCAGACCACGAGTTGCGAGCGGTTGCCTACCCCCGTTCGGAGTATCTTGATCGGGGCAACGCAACCGATTAGTCCCATAGGAGATTCCGTTAGTACGCCTGGAGCGAACTGGGGAGACCATGGGAAACGAGATCGAATTCGTCGGGTTCTCCGACGATTGTCGCGTCGAGGGCAAGATTGACCTCGCCGACGCGCGCCTCGCCGACATGCTGAACGGCAACCGCACGATCATCGTGCGCGAAGTAACCCTCGTTAGCACCGTCGACGGCCATACCAAGGAAATGAAGCAGCTCGAGATCGACCGCGACGAGCTGGACATCGTGGTGGCGAGCGGTCCTCGAGGCGACCCGAAGCGCCGGCTTGCCACGAAACCGAACGGCGTCAGCATGAAGCTCGGCCCGTACTCCGCCGAAGGGTTCATGCATGCGCCACCAACGGCCAACCCGGTGCGAGGCATCAGGCATGGCCCAGCGATGGTCGCCATCACAGATGCGGTCCTCGAGTACAAGTTCTGCGACGAGCCGGTCAGTCAGTGGTTCCGCACGATCCTGGTCAACCGCGACCTGGCCATCTCGTTGCGAACCGTCTCAAGCCCCAACGGCCTTCAGCACGGCGCCGCGTAGGTCGGAGCTAGCGCCGCGTAGGTCGGAGCTAGCGCCTCGCCCCCAGCAACTCGTTCGCGGCCGCCCGGACCGTCTCCGCATCCGTGGCCGCCAGCGACTCGGCCGCGAGAGCGTCGAGCTGGGCGGCACTTACGCCAGCAAGCGCCGCTCTGACGCCGTCGAGGCTGCCTGCCTCGGCCGATAGCTCGCCCACGCCCAAGCCGGCCAGAACCATGGCTCCGGCCGGATCGCCGGCCAGCTCCCCGCAGACCGCGACTGGGATCCCAGCGGCATTTGCAGCGGCGATCACCGCGGCCACCGTGCGGAGAACAGCCGGGTGGAGCGCGTCCTGGAACCTCACCAGCGATGGGTTGCCGCGATCCGCGGCAAGAACATATTGAGTCAGGTCGTTGGTGCCGATGCTGAAGAAGTCGACCATGCGGGCCAACTCCGGGGCCATGATCGCCGCAGACGGGACCTCGATCATCACGCCCGTGACCATTCGCTCCGGGCACGGCTGGCCGGCCGCGCAAACCTGCGCACGAGCCTCGTCGCGCAGGTCGAGGAGCAGGCAGGCGTCGGCGATCGTCGCGACCATGGCGGCCATGACGTGGGGCGTCACGCCGGCCAGGCCGGCCGCTCGCCATATTGCCCGAAGCTGCGTCAGCAGCAGGTCGCGTGATTCGTGGCCGAGTCGGATGGCCCGCACGCCCAGGAACGGATTTGGCTCCTCAGGACGGCCGAGGTACGGGATCGATTTGTCGCCGCCGATGTCGGCGAGGCGGATCACGACAGGTCGGTCCGGCCCGAATGCCTCCATTGCGCGCCGATAGGCCCCCATCTGCTCTTCCTCGCTCGGGGCCGACTGACGACGCAGGAAGAGGAACTCGGTGCGGTAGAGGCCGACGCCCTCGGCCCCGGCCTCCAGGGCACGAGGGGCCTCGTCCGGGCTGCGGATGTTGGCGAGCAAGGAGATTCGCTTTCCGTCGGAGGTGGCGGCGGGGCGGCCTCGACGGGCAGAGGCGGCCCGGTCCCGCTCCCCGCGGACGGCCTGGCGATCGGCCAGGACCTGCAGTTCTGCGATCTCCGGATCGGCGACGACCTCGCCACTCTCACCGTCAACCGCGACCGTGGCGGCTCCGCGCACAGCATCGAGCAGGCCCCGTGCGGCCACGACCGCCGGGATACCCAGGCTGCGGGCCAGGATGGCGACGTGGGCCGTCGGCGACCCGCCGGCCAGGGCCAGACCGAGGAGCACGCCCCGCGGCATCTCCGCCAGCAGCGACGGCGGAAAGTCATCGGCAATGACGATGGACGGTGCGGCGGGAAGATGGAGGTGAGTGCCGTTCAGGACCCTGACGATGCGCGCGGCGACGTCCCGCAGGTCAGCGGCGCGGGCCGCAAGGAGATCGTCCTCGATCCCCGCCAGCAGGACCGCCGACACTTCCGCCGCGTCGACAATGGCCACCCCCGGATCCACTCCCTCGCGAGCCCGGCGAGCGGCCTCATCGATGATCGCCGGATCCACGGCCATGAGCGCCTGGGCTTCGAGTATCTCGGCATCGCCCGGCCGGTTCAACTCGCACAGGCGCGCCGCCAGCGCATTCAATTGCGCAGCAGCAGTCTCGGCCGCAGTGTGGATCCGGGACTCGGCCTCCTCGCCGGACGCCACGGACACCCCCGAGACCGGAGCAGCAGCTAGGGCCGGAGCAGCAGCTAAGGCCAGGGGCCGGTATCGCCACGCCGGTCCGACGGCAATCCCCGGAGCGGCAGGTTGACCCACGATCCGGCTCGACACGGCTATTCGCCCCCGACCTGGCCGGGGCCGGCCAGCAGCTCGCCCAGGGCCTCAATCGCCCCTTCTTCGTCGACACCATCGGCCACGATTCGCACCCTGTGGCCCCGCTCGACACCGGCCGAGAGCACGCCGACGATGCTGAGGGCGTCCGCTGAAGGCCGCCCCAGCGTGACGTTCTCCAGCCGGATGGCCGATCGGAAGCCGGTCGCCGCCCGGACGAAGGCCGCCGCGGGTCGGGCGTGCAGACCGCCCTGCGTTCGGACCTCAAGCTCGATCGATCGCACCGCAGTTCCTCCGGGGTGACGTCTCCGCGCCGGGCGGACCTCGGGTCTATCGTACCCGCGCCCGCCCTATCGGACCGTCCCCCGGCGACTCTGCCATCATTGAGCGCTCAGGGGCCAAGTAGGAGTCTCGTTCTTTCGATGGATCACGTCTCAGCCGGCAGCCCGGCTCGAGTAATTGCCGGCCTGGCTGCTCTGCAGGATCTCAGTGTCCTCCTAGAGGGGCTCGAAGATCCCAGGTCCCAGCGGCCGGTATGCCGGCAGGTGCTGGAGGCTCGCCGGAAGCTGCTCGGGCCGGATCACCCAACCACGATCGAGGTGGAGGCCCGTCTGGCCGCCATCACCATCGAGCTCGAGGAGTATCAGGCCGCGCGTGACGCCTACACGGTCCTTCTCGAACGGTCGGAGCGCGTCTTTGGGCCCCGCAACCTCGACACCCTCTCGGCGGTTCATGGCCTGGCAGTGGCTCTCTCGTTCATGGACGAGCCCGCGATCGCCCGACCGATGTACGAACGCGTCTACAACGGCCGCCGCAACTCGCTGGGCGCCGACGATCCGGCAACCCTGAGCGCCCTGCACAATCTTGGCCTGACCCATCGCGCCCTGGGCGACATCGCCGCGGCCCGAGCCACTTTCGAGCAGCTGCTGGAGGCACAGCGCCGCGTCTTCGGTCCGGAGAATGCCCTGACCCTGCGGACGATGACAAACCTCGGCAGCGTGCTGATCACCATGGAGGAATACCCGCGGGCGTGTGAGGTCCTGGCCGAGCGGGTCGATCGCAGCCGCCGGATCCTTGGTTCAGCCCATCCGGACACGATCGAGGCGATGCTCGGTCTGGCGTGGTCGCTGGTCGGCGCTGGCGATAAGGCCTCAGGGCGTTCACTTTCGGAGCAGGGCCTGTCCTCGGCCATCGCGGCCTTCGGACCTGATGCGCCTGAGACGATCTCGGCCATGACCCAGCACAGCCGCCTGTTGCTGCGACTCGGCGAGGCCAAGGCCGCAGCCACGGCCTACCGGAACCTCTTCGCCATGCTCACCCGGCTCAACGGCCCCGAGGACATTGCCACGCTCGACGCCCTGGCCGGCCTGGCCGATTCCGTAGGCCGGACCGGCGACCACAGACGCGCCCATGCCCTGGACCTGCAGTTGCTGGACCGGCGCCAGAAGGTCCTTGGCCCCGACCACGCGGCCACGATGTGGGCCATCGGCGACCTGGCCTGGAACCTGGAGCAGGTGGGCGACCTGAGCGGCGCCGCGACGCGTTTCAGCGAGCTAGCAGAGGCCCGCACCAGAACCATCGGCCCCGACGAGCCAGACACGGTCTGGACACTCCAGGGCCTGACCCGCGTTCTGAGCAAGCTGGAGGCTCACACCGACTCTCGCCGGGCCTACGCCAGGCTCTACGAGACACAGGACCGCCGCCTCGGGGCAGAGGCGGACGAGACCCTGGAGGCCCTCCGCGGGCTGGCCTGGGAACTGCGCAAGGTCGGTGAGCTGGAGGCGGCCCGCCACCACTGGGCTCAGCTCGTGGAGACGCACGAGCAGCTCTACGGACCCAAGGACGAACGCACCCTCAACAGCCTGGTTTGGCTAGCCGAGGCCCTCGAAGACGTGGACGACAACGACCAGGCTCGCTCCATCTCCGAGCGCGTGGCCGGGCCGCTTGGTCGGATCTACGCTGCCAGTGCCGACAAAGCTGGCCCTGACGACCCGCGAACGCTGGAGTTGGGCCAAAGCCTGGGCCTCACTCTGGAGCGGCTCGGGCAGTACGAGGCAGCCCGGGTCACGTACCAACGCACGCTCGACGGCTACTCGCAAATCCAGGGCCGGCGCAGTCGGGCCGTGGCGAACCTGCGAGGCCATCTTGGCGACATCGCCCTCAAGCTCGGCAACCCAACCGAGGCCCACGCCCTCTACGTCGAAGCGCTGGCCATCCTGCGCAAGTCGCCTGGCCCGGAGGATCCGGACACTCTCGCAATGGTCAGCCGCGACTCCGAGGCTTCGTTGATGCTGGGCAGGAAGGTCGCCGCCCGCAACCAGGCTCGTACGGTCGTTGATGGCTACCGGCGAACACTCGGCGAGGAGAACATGCTGACGCGCCGAGCGCAGGCCCGCCTCGACGTAATGTCGCCCGGTCGACGCCCGCGCCCAACGTTCTAGGCGTCGGGGCCAGCGCTCCAGCGGTCGACCTGCCCGTTGTGGTGGCCAGCCTTCGGAACGGGAGTGGGAATCGCTTGCACAATGCGCGGCTACTCCCGTAGACTGCGCCGGCAATGAATACACACGCCTTCAGCCGCCGGGAGAACTCGCGCATGGCCTCGTGCCTGCGCTGTTCGATGATGGGTATGCCCTGGCGGCCCCGAAGTGCGGAGGATGGTGTCTGAGGTTCTGGCTCAACTAGCAGCGTAGCCGAACCAGATGGCGCGGGGCCGCGGACTCGGAGCGAAAGCAAAGCTTTCGCTTTAGGAGCCGCGGTTCTTTATTTCTCCGAAGCGAAGCTCGCTTCGCACCACATCGGACAGCCGCCGAACCCACTGCCCCATCCAGGGCTCCCCGGGATCAACCACAGGCTGAGCCATGCACCGCCGCAAGGCGGCCAGTCCCAGGAGAAAATCGTGTCCGACCAAAACGCTCCCGCCCTCCGCCGCGAGACTCTCGCCATTCACGCCGGCCAGAACGTCGACCCGACGACCAAGTCTCGCGCGGTCCCGATCTACGCCACCACGAGTTACGTCTTCGACAACGCCGACCACGCCGCTCGCCTCTTTGGGCTGCAGGAGTTCGGGAACATCTACACCCGGATCATGAACCCGACCACCGATGTTTTTGAACAGCGGATTGCCGCTCTCGAGGGTGGCGTCGGGGCGCTCGGCGTCGCATCCGGTCTGGCGGCCGAGACGCTGGCGATCCTGAACCTCGCCCGCGCCGGCGACAACATCGTGACGAGCGCTTCGCTCTACGGCGGCACCTACAACCTCTTCAAGTACACGCTGCCCAAGTACGGCATCGACTTCAAGTTCGTCGACGGCTCCAAGCTCGAGGAGTTCGAGGCCGCGATCGACGGCAAGACGAAGGCCGTCTACCTCGAGACCATCGGCAACCCGCGCCTGGACGTGCCGGACTTCGAAGCCATCACCGCGATCGCCCACAAGCACGGTGTCCCGGTCATCGTCGACAACACGTTCGCGCCCCTGCTGTCGCGCCCGTTTGAGTGGGGCGTGGACATCATCGTCCACTCGGCCACGAAGTGGATCGGCGGCCACGGCACCGCCATCGGCGGCGTCGTCGTCGACAGCGGCAAGTTCGACTGGTCGGCCTCGCCACGCTTCAAGGCGGACTTCGTGGATCCGGACGAGTCATATCACGGCGTCAGCTACACCGCGTCCTTCGGCAACCTGGCCTACATCCTCAAGTTGCGAGTCCAGCTGCTCCGCGACCTCGGTCCGGCCCTGAGCCCGTTCAACTCTTTTCTCTTCCTGCAGGGTCTCGAGACGCTACCGTTGCGGATCGAGCGCCACAGCGCCAACGCCCTGGCAGTCGCGCGGTGGCTCGAAGGTCATCCGGCCGTCGAGTGGGTCAGCTACCCTGGGCTTGCCTCGCATTCATCCCACGCTCTGGCCCGTAAGTACCTCTCCGGTGGCTTCGGCGGAGTCGTGACTTTCGGCCTCAAAGGCGGCGTAGAAGCCGGCCGTAAGCTCATCGACTCCGTCAAGCTTTTCAGCCTTCTGGCCAACGTCGGCGACGCCAAGAGCTTGATCATCCACCCAGCCTCGACCACCCACCAGCAGCTTTCCGCTCAGGATCAGCTTGCCAGCGGTGTGACTCCGGAGCTGGTCCGCGTTTCCGTCGGCATCGAGCACATCGACGACATCATTGCCGACCTCGATCAGGCGATCGGCGTGGCCAC
>JANYJI010000171.1 GCA_025358525.1 Chloroflexota bacterium
CTGCCGCCCGCGTCCGAACTGCTCCTGGCCGAAGCGTCAGGCCGCGTCGTTGGCCTCGCCAGTTGGGCGCCGTGGGATCGGCCTCGGGCGAGCGATGACCCACGCGGCTTCGACGGCCTGACCCTGCCCGACGATGGCCGCTCGGCCGAGCTGACACTCCTGGCAGTGGCCCCGCACCTCCGCGGTCGTGGCGTCGGACGTGGCCTGGCGACCGCAGTGGCCAACGCCGCCGGTGCCGCGGGCAACACTCGCCTGCTCGCCTGGACCCTCGCCGACGCCGCGATTCATCCGTCTTCGATCGCCGCCAGAGCCTTCTTCCGTTCCAACGGATTCACGGACCTCGCCCTTGACCGCCGGACCCAGGCTCGAGGAGAGGATCGCCTGCTGCTGTCTCGCCCGGTCGACTAGTGTCGGCCCGGTCGCGCGGCCCTAAATGGCGTGCCGACCCCGCCGGCCCAGCCAGCAACGCCCACCTACCAGGGCTCCCTGTCAGTCGATTCGCGGTCGGGCGGTGGCATAGCGGGCTTTGGCGAGAGCTCGCCATGGGCCGGCTGGGGTTCGGGTTCGACCGCATCCGCCGCCGCCTCCGCCTTGACGTCTGTCGCCCCGCCTTCGAGCAGCAGCGGTTCGACCGCGCCGGGGGCGAACTCCACGACGATGGCCCGCATCGGCGTCAGCTTCGTCCACGCGGCGTGAACGACATCGGGCGGCCAGACGACTGCCTCTCCGGCGGATACTCGGGCAGTCTCGTCGCCGACCTGCACGAAGCCACCACCCTCGATGACCAGGAAGTAAGTCAGGTTCGGATTGGTGTGCGGCGCCATGGTCGCGTTGGGCCGCAGAGCCAGTTCGGCTACGACGCCCCGAAAGTCCACGTGGATCTGCTGGGCTTCGACGCCGCGAGTCCCCGGCGGACCGTCCGGTCGTCGATGACCGACGCCGAAACGACGGATCTCCATCGGATTCGGGCGTGCCTAGAAGCGAACGGCGGAGGGACGCATCGCGCTTGGCTCCGGGCGACTACCGGCGGCGACGCTTCGGCTTCGCAGTGGTCGGCCGGGTCCGGATCGTCGTCTCGGGATGCGAGGTCTTGGTCCGCTGGAAGTAGCGCTGACGAGCGAGGCGCTCCTCGTAGACCCGGATCAACGGCGGGAAGTGGATGAAGCGGATCCAGATGAAGAGGACGGCACCGCCGATCATCGTCGGCAGAACGAAGATGAAATCAAAACCGAAGACCGCGAACATCAACAGCAGCGCGAAGACCCCGACCGAGGTCCACATCAGCCACTCGTTCAGGTCCTGGAAGACCGAATAGGCATGCAGCCGCCGGCCCTGAACATTGTAAAAAACGATCGCGACTATAAGCAGTCCAAACGCGAGCTGCCAGGTCAGGTCGAATATGGGCTTGAAGTTCGCCGACGTAAAGCCGGTCAGCAGCAGGTTGATCTGGTTCCACGGGCCGTTCACGCGGACCCTCCGAGCGTTAAGTCGTTAGCGGTCGATTGACCTGGACGGGCGCTAATCATTGACGCTGGCCGAGCTTCGTCGGGGAGGCCGGGAGACGGCCGCCGAGGCGTGGGCTGTTTGCGCCTGCGATTTCGCGTGTGCGGAGTATGCCATGACCGAGCGGTATACTCCGCCCAATCCGGCAATTCGGACGGTGCGGAGCCCGAAGTGCGGCCCTCGGTGGCCGAGAACTCGGGTCATAGCGCCACAGTCTGCGTATCCGGACCTGAGGCAGTAGGGAGGTAGGCCTGGTGCGAGCCCTGCTCTCGGTGGCAAGCCGTGAGGGCATAGGCCCGTTCGCGCGCGACCTCCTCGCCCTTGACATCGAGGTATTCGCCACCGCAGGCACGCGTGACGCCCTCGCCTCGGAAGGTGTAGAAGTCCGGCCCGTTTCCGAATTGACGGGCTCCGTAGCCATCGCTGGCGGTCAGGTCAAGACTCTCCACCCCGCGATCTACGCCGGCATCCTTGCCCGACGCGACCGGCCCGATCAGCTGGCCGAGCTGGAGGCCCAGAAGATCGGCCTCATCGATCTCGTCGCGGTCAACGTCAGCCAGTTCGCACCGCAGGTCGGGGCTCGACTGGTGTCAATCGACGAGGCGATCGAGATGATCGACGTCGGTGGCGCGGCACTTCTCGCGGCAGCTGCTCGTAGCTACGCCTCGGTCGCGGCCGTAGCCAACCCGGCTCGCTACCTGCAGGTCATCGCCGAGCTGCGCCAGCGCGGCTCCGTCTCCGCCGTGCTTCGTCAACGACTCGCAGCCGAGGCATTCGGCATCGTCGCCGCCTACCACGCTGAGATCGCCGCCTATCTGTCAAGCCTGGCGGGCGACATGTTCCCGACACGGCTGGCCATGGTCCTCGAGAAGGTGGACGACCTCCGCTACGGCGAGAACCCCACCCAGCGCGCCGCCTTCTACCGCGAGACCACCCATCGCGCCGGCACCCTGGCCGACGCCCGTCTGATCCAGGGGTCACGGCCGTCCTTCAACGACCTGTTGGACCTGGACGCCGCCTACGCGATGGCCATGGACTTCACAGTTCCGACGGCCACGATCGTCAAGCACACCGACCCAGTGGGCCTGGCATCAGCGGACGAGCTGGTGGAAGCCTGCCGCAAGGCCCTCGAGACCGATTCTGTGTCGTGCTTCGGCGGCGTCGTCGGCGTCAACCGCGAACTCGATGGCGCCACCGCGCGAGAGATCGCCTCCAACTCGTACGAGGCCGTGATTGCGCCGTCGTTCAGCCCGGCTGCTATCGGCATCCTGGCCCAGAAGCCGCAGATCGCCCTGTTAGCGGTGCCGGGCAACCCGATCGAAGGACCGCGCGACTACGGCATCGCCAACCTGGACTTCAAACGCATCGCGGGTGGCTTGCTGGTCGAGACGAAGGACGAGCTGGGGCTCGACAAGACTCAGCTACAGGTGGTCACGAAGCGCCGACCCACGCTCGAGGAGCTGACGGACCTGCTCTTTGCCTGGCGAACGGTGCGCCACGTTCGGTCCAACTCAATCGTACTGGCTCGTGGTGCCGCCACCGTCGGAATCGGCGCGGCTCAGGCCAGCCGCCAGACAGCCGTCGAGATTGCCCTGCGCCGAGCCGGAGACCGAGCCCGGACGGCGGTCATGGCCAGCGACGCCTACTTCCCCTTTCCGGACGGGATCCAGGTCGCGGCCCAGGCCGGGGTAACGGCGATCATCCAGCCGGGCGGCTCGATACGCGACGAGATGGCCATCGAGGTCGCCGACCGCCACCACCTGGCCATGGTCTTTACGGGACGTCGCCACTTCCGCCACTAGTGGGCGAGGAGCATGGGCGCCGCGACAGGCACCTTCCCCCGATTTTAGTGATCCGATGGGGGCCCCCGCCCGAATGAACGGGTGACAGCCGATCGGACCTACGGTTCGAGCGGTCGGTCGGAGGACGAGGAGCCCGGGCTTCCGGGCGAGGAGACGTGGCAGGCGACAGGTCGGCAGCCCAAAAACCGTCGAGGGGCCTGTCGCCACGCCGCGTTTTTGCTTTCGAAGGAGCCGGGGTGCAGGGTCTGGCTTGCACCGAATAGGCGCAGGCTGTGCCGCTCGGAGCATGGAGCGTTCGTCAAGATCGACGCGATCGCGGGAGCCGCGACCTTCGGCAAGAGCTTCTGATCGAGGCAGGCCTAGCGCCTAGTCCGACCAGCGGCCGAGGTTGACATCCCAGACGGCGATGGCGCGGACGGCTGAGGCGCCTTCGCTCGATTCTTGACGGGCGCGAGTCCGGGCGACCGATTCTGGCCAGCCGGGTGGAACGAGGTCCGGGGCAAGATCCGAGAGCGGAGCCAGGACGAAGAGGCGGCGTCTGGCCTCGGGGTGAGGCACCTCCAGAAGGCGCGTGGCCTTGGCTGGGTCCGGCGAGCGGCCATCCTCAGGCCGTTCCACAGCCATCCGCTCATCGCCGAAGATCAGGACATCCAAGTCCAGTTCGCGGGGGCCGTAACGGAACCGATCCTGCCGACCGAAAGCCCGCTCGATCGACTTGAGGGCGAGCAGCAGCGCGATTGGGCCCGTGTTGCGGCCCGGACCGGCCGGAACATCCAGCGCGACCACCGAATTGTGAAAATCGGGCTGGTCAGTTGCGCCCACCGGCGCGGTTACGTACAAGCGCGAGACGCCGGCGAGGCTCGCTCCTGGAAGCGCCGCCAAAGCGTGGACGGCCGCAGTCAGCGTGGACTGAGCGTCGCCGACATTCGCCCCGAGTCCTATGTATGCCCGAACCGTCCGCATGTGCTCCATCTCCCCTTGCCGCGCGGCGGGGCGTCGCAGCTAGACTCCGCTCGTGCGCCCCATTGTCGTGCTCATTTTCCACGCTGCGGCCCCTGATGGTGCCGGGCCGCTGGTCCGCGCGCTGGCCGAAGCGCGCCGTGCCCTGGCGGAGCGGCAGCGTCCCGCCTTTCTGGCCGCCGGCGCCGAGGCGGTGGAGGTAGTGGCGGGGCCGCCGGACGGGCTCTCGTTTGGCGAACGGCTGGCGGCCGCGGTTCGGGCACGGGCTGAGGGGCGTGGCGCGAGTTCGGGCGAGCCGCGTACGGCGCTGGGCCGGCCAGCTACGGCGCTGGGCGGCCTCATCGTCCTGGGATCGGGCAGCATTCCGCTGGCCAGGGCCGCGGATCTGAGGCGCTTCGTTGAGGTGGCTGCGGGGCCGGGCGGGCACGCCCTGGCGAACAATCGCTATTCCGCGGACGTGATCGCGATCTCTAGAGCGTCCGATCTGACGGAGTTGCCGCCACTCCCCGCCGACAACGCCCTTCCCCGGTGGCTGGAGGAATGTGCCGGAGTAAGCGTCACGGACCTGCAATCGCGCTGGCGTCTGGGCGTGGACATCGACACGCCGATCGATCTGATCGCGCTGGGCGACGCGGCGGGACGCGATCTGGGCGCGACGGCGCCACTCATCGAGGAGCGCCTGGCGGCACTTTGCGGCGTGCTGGCGAACCGCCGAGCAGAACTTCTCGTGGCCGGCCGCGTCTCCACCTCCACGCTCCGGTGGCTCGAGCGCGGCGTTGCCTGCCGCATCCGGGCCCTGGTCGAGGAACGTGGCCTGCGGGCCGCCTCGAGCCTCGCCCAGTCCGGCGTCACGACCGGCTCTCGACCTCCCCGCTCGGTCCTCGGCGAGCTGCTCGACCGTGACGGCCCCGCAGCCCTAGCCCAAACCGTGGCGCGCCTGGCCGACGCGACGGTGCTGGACACGCGCGTGCTGATGGCCCACCGCCACGGCTTCAACGAGTCGGCCTGGCCGACGGTCGAGGACCGCTTCGCGTCCGACCTTCTCCAACCGACAGCGATCGCCGATCCGTGGCTGCGAAGCCTGACCGAATCGGCCGCCGCCTACCCATCGGACCACCCGATCCTTTTCGGCGGCCACACCCTGGTGAACGGCGGCCTGCGCCTGCTCGCGGGGCGTACTCGTTCGCTGACGCGATGACGCGATGACGCGCCATAGCCTGCCTCCGGCCGACCGGGCAGCTGCCAACCTAGCGGCTGCCGGCCGTTCAGCCGAGTTGGTCGGACTGATTCGAGGCGAGATCGACCGGGCGGCCGAGTACCGAATTCCCTTTTCTCGATTCATGGAGTTGGCCCTCTACGAGCCCCGGCTCGGCTACTACCGGCAGACCGCCGACCGGCCTACCGACGGAGGCGACTTCCTGACCGCACCGGAGACGCACGCCATTTTCGGTTGGACCATCGCCCGCCGTATCGAATCGATGTGGCACGAGATGGGCCGGCCGCGGCCCTTCAGCCTCATCGAATACGGCGCCGGGTCGGGCACGCTGGCCCTGTCGATCCTCGACGGCTTTCGTCGCCACGGCTCCACCGACCTGCTCGAAGCGGTTCGCTACGCGCCGATCGAATCGAACCCGAAACGGCTGGCCGACCTGGGCCGTCGATTCGGGGAAGCCGAGCTCGCCGCAGCCCTTGTGCCCGCCACTCCGTCCGACGCTGCCACTCCGTCCGACGCTGCCACTCCGTCCGACGCTGCCACTTTGACTGTCGGCGTCGTCCTCGCCAACGAGTTCCTGGACGCCCTGCCCGTCCATCGCTCCGTGTTTCGCGGCGGCAAGCTGCTGGAGTTGTACGTCGTCTGGCGCAACGGGTTCGCCGCAACCGCCGCCGAGCCATCCACGCCGGAACTAGCCGCCCGCCTCGCCGACGATGGCGTCACGGCCCAGCTTGAGGAGGGCCAAGTCGTGGAGATCTGCCTGGGCCTCGAACTCTGGCTTGACGACGTAGCCAGGCGACTTGCCCGTGGCTACCTCCTGGCGATCGACTACGGCTACGACGCCGCCGACCTGTACGGCCGCCGCCGCCTCGCCGGGACTCTGCTCGGCTACCGCGGCCATCGAGTGGTCGATAATCCGTTCGCCGACCCGGGCCTGACCGACCTCACCGCCCACGTCGACTTCACGGCGGTACAGCGGCTGGCCGAGCGGCGCGGCTTCGTGGCCCGAAGCCTGTCGACGCAGCAGGAATTCCTCGTCGCGGTCGGTCTCGAGCAGGAGCTGCGCGCGCTCCAGGCCTCGCCTGACCTGACCCTCGCCGACTACGCCCGCGCTCGTTCAGGCATCGTCCGCATGCTCGACCCTCGCCACATGGGCCGCTTCCGCGTCTTCATCGCCGGCCGCGATGTGGATCTGGCCACGGCCGCCCTGACGCGGCCCCGATAGGCCACATCCCGTATTGCCGGGCCTGGCGGTGGGCCCCACTTTATCGAAGGGGAGCGGGGGGAACGCGGCGGGGGCCGCAAGCCAACAGGCAAACGGCCCCTCGACGCGTCGGCCCCTCAAGTACCACTCACGCGGCCCAGACGATCCGCTCCATGCGCCTCGAGTGCGACCACGTGCCCCCGTCGGCGGCCGGCGCCCGGCCCTGCTGCTAGACTGGCGCACTGGATCGCGAGGGAGCAGGCATCGAACCCGGCCCCGCGATTGTTTGTGACCTAACCTGCGCCCCACGCCGCGACCTCGGGCCACCGGCAGGGGCCGGCTGGAGAACGATGACCGGCGTCTGGTACGTAGTCGGCTTGGCCTTCGCTGGGGTCTCTTTCGTCTTCGTCACGATCGGCCTTTCGTGGTTCGTGTCGCACCGCAATCGAGGCGATCGCCACAAGGGATTGCCGTATGAGAGCGGCATCGACACCTTCGGCGACACCTGGGGCCGTTTCGGCATCTCGTTCTACATCTACGCCCTCCTCTTCGTCGCCTTCGACGTCGAGGTGGTGTTCCTCTACCTGTGGGCGATCGTCTTCCGCGATCTGCTGGTAGGGGGTCTCGTTAGCATGGGCACCTTCGTCGCCGTCCTGCTGCTCGGCCTGGCGTACGCTTGGCGGAAGGGAGTCCTGACGTGGCGGTAGGCGACCGAGAGTCAAGGGCGGGCAAGGCGACGCCCGACAGCCGGCTCGTTCCGGCGGCGCCCGGCGACCTGACCGCGCCGGTCGTCGTCCCGAACACCCTGTGGCAGTCGGTTAACCCGCTCGCCTACGAAGGCGGCCAGCCACCCGAGATCACCCATCTACGCGAGTTCGGGCAGACGGACCTGGGTCGCCGGGACGATGCCCGGTGGGGCGGCCTCCAGGTCATCCCTGCGAACGCCGACAACATTCTCGATCTGATCCGCGAGAACAGCCTCTGGCCGCTTCTCTCGGGCCTGGCCTGCTGCGCCATCGAGATGATGTCGGCGGCGACGAGCAAGAACGACATGGACCGCTGGGGCATGTTCCCGTTCCGCGCCTCGCCTCGCCAGGCGGACGTGCTGATCGTCGCCGGGACGCTCACGACAAAAATGGCCGGGCCGCTAATCCGCCTTTGGGAGCAGATGCCGGAGCCCAAATGGTGCGTGGCGTTGGGCGACTGCACTGTTTCGGGCGGCAGGTACAAGCGCAGCTACTCCGTGGTACAAGGCATCGACCGCGTCATGCCGGTCGATGTCTACATTCCTGGCTGTCCGCCGCGCCCGGAAGGCCTCATCTACGGCATGCTTCAGCTCGGGCAGCTAGTCAAAGACCGACGAGGCCATTGGCCGGAGCGCGAAATCGGCCCCACCGTACCGGACCAGATCTGATCGATGGATCGAAACCTAAAAGCCCGACTCGAGGCGCGCCTGAATGGCTACCTGCGCGTGCCCATCTACCAGCGCCAGGACCAGACCGAGATCCGAGTCGATCCTGGCAACGTGCCCGATGTCCTGCGGATCGTCCACGACGCGGTCGACCTTCGCTTCGAGATTCTGGCCGACCTCGCCGGCGTGGACACGGGCGAGGTGATGCAGGTCGTCTATCACCTGTGGAGCCCCATGAGTTCCGATTGGCTGCGGATCATCGCCGACGGCATCTCCCGCGAGGACCCGCGGGCGCCCTCCGCGACGTTCCTGTGGCAGGGCGCCGAGTGGCTAGAGCGCGAGGCCTACGACATGTTCGGCATAATCTTCGAGGGCAACCGCGACCTGCGCCGCATCTTCATGCCGCCCGACTACACGAGCTTTCCGCTGCGCAAGGACTTTCTTCTACCCGATGACGCGGCCCGATCTCCGGGAGCGGGCGTGAGGCATGTCGAGCGGACTCACCTCCCGGCCGACCTGGCCGACAATCTCGACGCCGCGGTCCGCCGGGCACCAGCGAGCTGAGAGAACAGATGCCCACCCGCAAGTCAGCCCCAGACCCCTCGAGCGAGGGCGGCAGGACACCCTGCGGCGAGCCGCATCCGGGCGAGCCGAGTCCGGCCGAGCCGCAGCAGTTTGGGTCCGCACATGACGTGTCGTCCGCGAGCTTCGCAAGCACGGACGATCCTCGCATCATGCTCGACCGCGAGGTCGGGGGGCTGTTCGATCCGATCCCGCCATATCCGCCCCAGACCGAACGCGAGAGCGAGTTTTACACCCTCGGCGACGGCGAGATGTTCCTCAACCTCGGCCCGCACCACCCGGCCACTCACGGCGTCCTGCGCCTCGTCCTCAAGCTTTCGGGCGAGCAGATCGTGGACGTTGATCCCGTCCTGGGCTACCTGCACCGCGGCGTCGAGAAGATCTGCGAGAACTCGGACTATTACCACGTAATCGACCAGGTCGACCCACTCGAGTACATAAGCTCGCTCTTCCAGGAGTGGGCCGCGGTCCTCTCGTTCGAGAAACTCATGGACGTGGACGTGCCGCCCCGGGCCGAGTACATCCGCGTCCTGTCGGGCGAGCTGCTCCGCATCGCGAGCCACACCCTCTTCCAGGGCTTCCTGGCCCTGGACCTTGGCGGCCTGGCGCCGATCCTGTACAGCTTTATCGAGCGCGACGAAATCGTGGAGATGCTGGCCGCCCTCACCGGGGCGCGGATGCTCTTCAACTACTTCCGCATTGGCGGCGTAAACGGCGACCTCAACCACGAGTTCATGAGTCGCCTCGGTGACTGGATGAGCCGGGCCGCCAGTCAGACCGAAGCGAATGCCGCGCTGCTGAACGAGAATGAGATCTTCGTCCGGCGGACCCGCGGCGTCGGCGTCCTCGACCGCGCCACTGCCCTCCGCTTTGGGGTCACGGGCGGCAACCTGCGCGCCTCGGGCGTGCCATTCGACGTCCGTCGGGCCCATCCTTACAGCGTTTACCCCGACCTCGAGTTCAACGTCCCGACCCGCGAGGAGGGCGACTCGCTGGCCCGCTACCTCATCCGGGTCGATGAAGTCCGCGAGTCAATACGAATCATCGACCAATGCCTCCACAACATGCCGGACGGTCCGATCATGGCCAAGCTGCCGCGACTGCTGCGGCCACGGCCTGGGCGCGCCTGGGGTGCGGTGGAGGGACCGCGCGGCATGCTGGGCGTGTACGCCATCAGTGACGGCTCGGACCAGCCCTTCCGCTTCCGAATCCACGACCCCAGCTTCGTCAACCTGGCGACCGTGCCTACTCTGCTGCCCGGCAACCTGCTGGCCGACACGATGGCCATCATCGCCTCGCTCGACCCGGTAATGGGCGGGATCGACAAGTGATGGCCCAGCTGAGACGGCTGACCGGCGAGTCGCTTGCCTTCGTCCGCGGGATCCCGCGGGGCGCCTGGCAGCGGACGACCATTCAGGATCGCCTGCTCATTCTGGTTGTGTTCGCCCTGGGCGGCGCCGTGACGACCGTGCTTGGGCTCGCCATCTTTGGCCCCCCGATCGTGGGCTTCCTCGGCGCCAACATCCCACTCGTCCGCTTCTTCGTGGCCGTCACGGTCATTCTGCTGATCACCGTCCCGACGGCCTTCGTGATCATCTATCTTGAGCTGAAGGTCATCGCCCGCATGAACCTGCGGATCGGGCCAAACCGCGTCGGCCCGTGGGGCACCGCGATGAGTGTCATCCACGGCCTCAAGGTTCTCGCCAAAGAGGACTTCGCCCCAACCGGCGCGGACATCACCGTCTTTACTCTGGCTCCCGTGGTGACGTACCTGGCTAGCGCCATGACGCTCCTGGTCATCCCATTCGCTCCGGGCCTCTTTGGCCAGGACTTCAACATCGGCCTCCTCTTCCTCTTCTCGATGGGCGGCCTGACGGTGCTGGGTCTGCTGATGGCCGGCTGGTCGAGCTTCAACAAGTACTCGCTCCTGGGCGGCCTCCGTTCGGCGGCCCAGATCATCAGCTATGAGATTCCGCTCACGCTCTCGGTCGTGGGCGTAATCCTCCTCGCCGGCACGATGAGCCTCAACCACATCGTCGCGGCTCAATCGGGCTCGGCCCTCGACTGGTTCGCCTTCAAGCAACCGTTAGCACTCCTGATCTTTTTCATCGCCGCAACCGCCGAGGCCAACCGCACTCCCTTCGACATGACCGAGGCTGACTCGGAGATCGTGGCTGGCTTCGCCACCGAGTACTCAGGCATGCGGTTCGGCTTCTTTTTCTTCGCCGAGTACGTCAACGTCTTCATCGTCTCGGCCCTGGCGACCACCATCTTCTTCGGCGGTTGGACGGCCCCGTTCGACTGGCCCTGGCCGACCACGCTGAACTTCTTCAACCCGTTCGCGCTCGGGTTCTTCGGTTGGGCCGGCATCGTCCTGGCCGTGGCCTTCTTCGGCACCCAGTTTCTGGCGTTGCTCGTCCGCCTCTTCGGCGGCCGGGAGTGGACGTGGGGAAACAGCACGGGCCTCGGTTTTCTCCTCCTCTTCGTCGTCGCCGCCGCGCTGGCCGGCCTGGCAGGCTTCATCGCCTTCGAACCGATCCGCGGTCTGACATGGTTCATGGCCAAGACCTACTTCTTCGTCTTTGTGTTCATCTGGATGCGAGCCACCCTGCCGCGAGTCCGCGTCGACCAGCTGATGGGCTTTGCCTGGAAATGGCTGCTGCCCGCTTCGCTTCTCAACCTATTCCTGACGGCGACCGCCGTTGTAATCGTCCACGGATGAGGGCCCGATGAGCTTCGTTCCCGGCCTCGGCATCGCCAAAGGAATGGCCCTGACGCTGCGCCGTTTCTTCGCGCCACGGGCCACCATCCAGTACCCCGAGACCGCGGCCGACGTGGCCGTCCGTTTCCGCGGCCGACTACAGCTGCTCTACGACGAGCTGGGCAACCTCAAGTGCGAGACCTGCTTCCAGTGCGCCCAGGCCTGCCCGGTCGAGTGCATCGACATGGGCGGCTTCGACACGAAGGGCCGCTTCCACATCCATTGGGGCGAGGCCGAGACGTACGCCGAGCGGCGCGAGGAGTCCGCCCTCCGACGCTCCGGCCGGCCTGTGCCGGACTCGGCGTACACCCGCTTCGAGTCGATCGATACGACCCCGGTCGACAGGATCCTCGAAAAGTTCGACTACGACCACAAGCAGATGCTCGAGATCTTGGAGGCAATCCAGGGGGCCTACGGCTATCTACCGGTGGCCGCGATCAAGCACGTCAGCCAGGTCTCAGGTGCCCCCTATGCGCTCATCTACGGCACGGCGACCTACTACCGTCAATTCCGCTTCGAGAAGTCCGGCCGCACCGTGGCCGTTTGCCGCTGCACGGCCTGCGTTCTCGCCGGCGTTGGCCGCGTGACCAAGGTTCTCGCCAAGGAACTCGGCACGGAGCTCGGTCGGCACCCCACGACGACCGATGGGGTGGCCCTGGAGTCGCTGCCCGCCCATATCCCGGGCGCCCCCTCGCCCCTAGTCACGCTCGACGGCCAGCCCCAACACGTGACCGTGCCGGGTGCGGTGGCATGGGCTCGCAACCTCACAGGAGGAAGCGTCGCATGACGACCGCCACCATCCTGCCCACCCCGGCCACGTTCCCCCGTGTCCTCCTGCCGGCAAATCCGCGGGCCAATCCCATCGACCTCGCCGCCGCCGTTGAGGCGGGCGCGTTCGCCGGCCTGCGCGCGGCCGTGGAGGATCTCAAGGCCGACGGCGTCATCAATGCCATCGCCGAGTCGGGGATGCTTGGCCGTGGCGGTTCCGGCATCGGCCGCAGCCGCGGCGTCGGCGAGAAGTGGCGCGCCTGTGCCCGCGCGACCTCCGACCAGCACTACGTGGTCGTCAACGCCTACCAGTCGGATCCGGCCGTCCTGACGGACCGCGTCTTGATCGAGACCAATCCGTTCGCAGTCCTGGAGGGCGCGGCGATCGCCGCCTACGCCGTCGGCGCGAGCGAGGTCATCGTGGCGGTCAGGGTCGAGGCAGCGGACTCCATACGCGTCCTGGAAACGGCCATCGCCGCGGCCGAGGAGGCCGGCTATCTCGGCGGCGACGTCCTGGGTTCGGGCACCGAAATCCGCGTTTCGGTGAAGCCGCTGCAGGGCGCCTACATGCTGGGCGAGGAGACCGTGCTGCTCAAGGGGCTCGAGGGCAAGCGGGGCCAGCCGGAGCAGCAACCGCCCTACACCACGACGCGCGGCCTCTTCGGCAAGCCGACCCTCATCCACGGCCCGCAGACCTTCGCCGCGGTGCCGACGATCCTCAATGGCGGCCTGGCCGGCTTCGCCGAAACCAGCCCCCGGGCTTTCGCGGGCACGGTTCTCGTCCAACTCTCGGGCGCGGTCGTCCACCCCGGCATCGCCGAGGTCCCATTCGGGACCACGATCCGCGAAATCGTGGCCCTGGCAGGCGGCATCCCGACCTCGCATCGACTCAAGGGCCTGCTGATCGGCGGTCCATCAGGCGGCATCCTACCGGCCGAGGGGCTCAACCTCGTCTTCAACCACGAGAACCTCGAGAAGGCCGGCGCCCACCTCGGCTCCGGCTCGATCGTGGTCATCGACCAGCACAGCTGCGTGGTGGATCTGGCCGCCGTGCTGACCCGCTTCTGCGCCGACGAGGCCTGCGGCAAGACCATTCCGTGCCGGATCGGGCTGCGGCGGCTGGCCGAGATCGGCGCCCGCTTCTGCGACGGTCAGCCTCGCGGCGACGACGTCACGCGCCTGCTCGATCTCTCGCACGATATCGTGGAGAGCGCTCTCTGCGATCATGAGCGTTGCGCCACGCTTGCCCTGCAGAGCGTCGTCCGGTACTTCCGCGACGAGCTCGACGCCCACATCCTTCGAAACAGTTGCCCCGCCGGTATCTGCCATCCCAAGGCCGAGACCCGAGCGGCGGCGGTCTCCTGAGGCGTCCCATGCGAAAACCCAGCCCGCGCCCCAGCCCCAGTTCCCCGCCCTCAACTGAGGCCGCCCAACCCGGCAATGGCGGGGACGCGACCCCAGTTGTAGGCACCGCCTCGGTGGCTGGACCCGCGCCGGCACCCTCGCAGAGCCCGTCCATCAACCCCTTGGCGCCCGCAAGTGCTTCTCTGGAGATGGCGCGCCTGGAGGCCCATGACGACAGCGCAGTCGACCTGCGCCGCCTGCTCCGGCCCGAGCCGAACCAGCGCCAGACGTGGAACGATAGCGCCGGCCGCGTGGACAACCGGCCCGATGCCAGGACGCCCTTCAACACGGTTACGCCGCTCGACGACTCTCGGGCTGAGCGACTTATCACGGCCCAGGCGCCGCAGCGCCCGCTCTTCACGCCGGCCCTCCAGATCGAGGTCGACGGTCGAATCGTCGAGGGTCGCGAAGGCCAGACGATCCTCGAAGTCTGCCGAGCCAACGGCATCGAAATCCCGACTCTGTGTTACGAGCCCAAGCTGCCTGGCTTCGGGGCCTGCCGTATGTGCGTCGTAGAAGTCGAGGGCGAGGCACATCCGCCCATCTCGTGCTCGCGCGCCGCGGAGCCGGGGATGGTCGTCCGGACCCAGACCGAGGAGATCCGGCGGCTGCGGCGGACCAACCTCGAGCTGATCTTCAGCGACCACAACGCCTATTGCCTGCCGCCCTGCCAGAACAAATGCCCAAGCCACATCGACATCCCGGGCTTCCTCAAGGCGAATGCGGAAGGACAGTTCCGCGAATCGGCCCGCATCTTCAAGCGGACAATCCCCTTCCCTTCGATCCTCGGCCGGGTTTGTCCGGCTCCGTGCGAGGACCACTGCCGGCGCGACGAGGTCGACGAGGCCATCGCTATCCGCGACAGCCACCGCTACGCGGGCGATCGGGTCCTGGCTGCGCAGAAGGAAGGGATCGAGCCGCCACTGCCGTTCGAGACCGAACCCAAAACCGGCAAGCGCGTGGCCGTTATCGGCTCGGGCCCCGCCGGCATGGCCGCGGCCTACTACCTGCTCCTCTCCGGCCACGATGTGACCGTCTTTGAGAAGGATGAGGCGCCCGGCGGCATGCTCCGCTACGGCATCCCCGAATACCGGCTGCCCAAGCAAGACGTCCTGGACCCCGAGTACGAGGCCGTCTGGAAACTCGGTGGCCGCCTCGTCTGCAACCAGGCCCTGGGCCGCGACTTCAGTCTCGACGACCTCCGCAGTCAGGGCTTCGACGCCTCTGTCGTAGCCACCGGCTGCTACGACACGAACAAACTCAACATCCCCAACGACACGGCGAACGGAGTGATCGACGGCCTCGAGTACCTGAAGATCGCCGCCGTCGGCCTGCCCTATCCCGGGCACAAGAAGAGCCGCGTGGTCGTAATCGGCGGCGGCTTCACCGCCATGGACTGCTGGCGAACCTCGATCCGGCAGGGCGCCAGGCAGGTCACGCTCGTCTACCGCCGCGACATGAAGGACATGCCGGCCTCGAGCGAAGTCCACGAGGCTCTCGAGGAGGGCGGCACCGCCATCTTCAAGGCTGGCCCGACGCGGGTCCTCGTCGACGCGGACAACAAAGTCACGGGCGTCGAGTTCATCCGGATGCAGTCCGGCGCACCCGACGCGAGCGGCCGGCGTCGCCCCGAACCCGCCCCCGGGACGGAGTTCGTGGTCGAGTGCGACCGTGTCCTGCTGGCCATCGGCCAGGGGCCGGAGCTGTCATGGATCGGGCCGGGCAACGAGGGCCTGGCCGCGGTCAAATACCGCCTGCGCGCAGACGCCGTCACCTTCGAGACGGGGCGGACCGGCGTCTTCGGGGCCGGCGACGTTCACATCGGCGCCAGCACCGTGGTTCAGGCGGTCGCCGAGGGTCGGCGCTGCGCCTACGCCGTCGACGCCTACCTCAAGGGCGGCGACCTGGCCGAGCTTCGCACCCGCCAGACGCTGGCCGAGGTCGAGCCGACCTTCCTCTCGATCGTGCCCTACACCGACGAGCCCAAGGAAGCGCGCCATCGCCTCGAGTCGTTGCCGGCCAGGGAGCGGTCCAAGAGCTACGTCGAGTACGAGATTCCGTACACCGCGGCCGAAGTCATGGCCGAGTCCACTCGCTGCCTGCAGTGCACCTGCGAGGCCCTGGGCAACTGCGACCTGCGCCGCCTGGGAATCGAATACGGAACGACTCTCGAGACCCTCGAGCCGGACAAGGACCAGGGCGCGGGCTTCCGAAGCGTCACCGAGAACCGCTTCACCGGAGCCAACCACGACTACATCCGCGACGACAGCCACGCCTTCATCATGCGCGAGCCATCGCGCTGCATCGACTGTGGCCGCTGCGCCACCGTCTGTTCCGAGGTCGTCGGCGCTGCCTGCTACGACTTCATGCGCATAGGCTTCGACACGCTGGTGACGACGCCGCTCGACATGAGTCTCAACGACACCCCGTGCGTCTCCTGCGGCCGTTGTGCCGAGACGTGCCCAACAGGCGCGCTAATGCCCAAGCCGCGGGTTCTGGAGAAGTTCGACGTTGACGAGAGCCGCTGCATCCTGTGCGGCATCTGCGTGGACGCCTGCCCTTACGATGCCCTGCGTGATGGCCAGGACAACGAACTCGCCCATACCGATCGAGGCGACCCCCAGATCGATCTGATCGGGCTGGCCTCGATCGAGCGTGAGACCGAGGTGACCTACATCCGACGCGAGCGCGACTGGATGGCCCACGCCCTCGCCGAAGGACGCCTCCAGAATCCGGGGGAGAATCTCCTGCCGGCATTACCACCGTCTCTCGCCGGTGCC
>JANYJI010000135.1 GCA_025358525.1 Chloroflexota bacterium
TCCAGGGGTCAACTACCAGGTACCTGTCTTGGACCTTCGGCATCGGTGTCTCCGGGTCTCGTCATCAACGTTTTGGACGCGCGTACTAGCCGGCCGGCTCCGCCATCGCGTCGCGGGCGGCGTGGACGAACGCCTCCCACAGGCCCTCGAACTCATCGGGAGTGGATTCGGGGCGCTCGGGGTGGCACTGGACGGCGACGAGCCAGCGGTCATCGTGACTCTCGAGAGCTTCGACCAGGCGCCCGGACTTGCTGGCTGCCCAACCCACGGCCCTCAGACCGGGCGCCAGCCGAGCGCGGTCCACGGCCTGGTGGTGGTACGTGTTAACCGTCAACTCGATCGTGATGTCCTCCTCGTCCGTGGCCGCCAACCCCTCGGGTGCGCCCTCGGCCACGGCCCGGCCCAGCCGGCTATCCGGGTCGATCTCCATGTCGTGCGTATGGGCGGGGCCTTGACCGTATGGAGTGCCGGCGTGGTCGGGGACGTCCTGCAGCAGACTGCCGCCGCAGAAGACGTTGATTGCCTGCAGCCCGCGGCAGATGCCCAGAACAGGTACCGCGCGTCGTTGGGCCGCCCCCCACGCCGCCAGCTCCAGGGCGTCGCGGGCGGGATCCACGTCCGTCGCGCCGGCCGGTGGCTCGCGATACAGCCCCGGCTCGATGTCCGGTCCGCCGGTCAGCAACAGCCCCGCCATCTCGGCCAAGAGCCGGTCTCGTTCGGCGGTCGGCGTCGAGACATCCACGAGGACCGGGTCGCCGCCGTGCCGCCGAATCCCAGCCGCGTACAACTCGCTTTTGCGGAGGGTCAGGGCTGGGTCGCGCGTGCCGGCGGCGTTGGCGACCGTGACCACGACGAGAGGGGAGTTGGGGGTCGATTTGGATGGCATGGGAGTCAGAATAGCGCCTCAGCAACGATGGGCGGCCGATCAGCGCGGTTGTGGTGGCAGGGCCGCTTGGGGGGAAGCGGCCCTGCCATGAGTGACGTCAGGCGGACTCGGCCTGACGGACGCCGGGCACCTGCCAGTCTGAGGCCCGACGGCGCGGAATGACGTTGCCCAAGGCTGCCGACTCGCCGGACTCAAGCCTGAACCGGGCCACTAGCTCGTCAAGGGCAGCGGCCATGTGCGCCAGAGAGGCGGCCGATGCGACCACTTCCTCGGCCTGCGCTGACATCTCCTCGGTCGCAGCGGAGACCTCCTCGGCCGAGGCGGAGTTTTCCTCACTGATGGCCGCGATCGACTCCACGGACTGGCCGACCGTGTCGGCGACAGAACTCATTATGGCGGCCGAGTCGTTAGTGTCGGTGGCGATCTCGGCGATGCCGTCGGTCGCACGCACGACCTCGGCGCTCAGGCTGCGGATCTCGAGGACGGCGGCGAGCATGTCCGCAAGGACGAGGTTGCGCGCATAGGCCGCATCGTTCATCTCCTGCAGCGCACCGGCGGCCTGCTCGGCCAGTTCGGCACCCATTGCCACATCACCGGCGCCGGCCCGCATAGCCTCGACGGCAGCGTCGGTGCCCGACTGGACCTCGCCGATCAGAGCCGCGATTTCCTTGGTGGCGCGCGACGAGCGCTCGGCGAGCTTTCGCACCTCGTCCGCGACCACGGCGAAGCCTTTGCCCTGCTCGCCCGCTCGGGCCGCCTCGATCGCGGCGTTTAGCGCCAGCAGGTTTGTCTGCTCGGCGATGTCGTCGATCGTCTCGACAATGGCCCCGATCTGGTCGCCCTTGGTGCCCAGTTCGGCGACGCGTGCCGCGGTGGCATCGACGGCGCGCTTGATGCGGTTCATGCCGCTGGCCGTTTCTTCGACCGCCTGGCCTCCGGCCGCCAGGGCCGCCTCGACGCGCTCGTTCAGAGGCGTCATCTCCGATGAGTCGCGCATGGCTCTGCTCACGGCTTGCGTCGTGGCGTCGAGCGCGCGCGAGGCCTCCTGGACGCGGATCTTGGTGGAGGCGGCGCCTTCGCCGACACGCCCGATTATCTTGGTCAGATCGTGACTCGCAGCGCTGGTCTGGGTGGCCGCTCTAGCCTGGTCGCCGGCGCCGGCCGCGACCTGGCTGATCGTCTGAGCGACCTGCTGAGCGGCGTTGCCCGACTGGGTGGCCGCAAGGTTGAGTTGTTCGGACGAGCTAGACAGCGCCACGGCAGCGGCCTTGACCTGGCCGACAGTGTCCGCCAGCGAGGCGCGCGCGGTTTCGTAGCTCCGCATCGTCGACGTCAGCCGGGCGAGCATCATGTTGGTGACGAGGGCAGTTTGCCCGATCTCGTCACTTCCGTACTTCTCGATGGGCGAGGTCACCGGACGGATTTCGACCGAAAGATCGTTCTGTGAAAGCGCCCCCAGGGCGTCCTCGAGCGAGGCCGCGCAGTTGTCGGTCATCGAGGTCAGGGTTTCCTGAACGGCCTTTACTCCCCGCGTGATCGACTGCTGGAGGCGAATCGCGAGGGTCAGGCCGACCGCGATTGCCGCGAGCAGCCCGGCCAGAAGGATCAGGTTGGCCTGATTCGCGGCGGCCTGACTGGCGTCGAAGTTGTCCTTGGCGGCGGCCAGCTTCGCCGTCATCGCCTTCGTGAGGCCATCGCTAAGGGCCCTATATAGCGGGGCCCAATCGCTTTTGAGAGCCAAGCCGCCGGCTGCGACGTCGCCGTTGCGCGCCGGGACCAGGACTCCAATCTGAACGGCCGAGCTCCAGGAGTTGTAGGCGGCGCTGATGTTGTCGAGCGTCGGATGATCGTTGCCGGCGATATCGCCGACGTAGGCGTCCTGGAGTTGCTTCTTGAAGGCGTCCTCGTAAGTGGCGATCTCCTGCTCAATGGTGTGCCGCTGGCCCGCGTCGGTGGTCGTGGCGATCCTCACGATGTCGACCTGGATGGCCAGCACGTCCTGACTCATCGCCGAGAGCCTGGACTCGCCGAGCAGCTGATCGTTATAGATCGTATCTATGCGGCCCTCGGCCCAAGACAGCTGGAGGTATCCGACGGCGGCCATGAAGGCTGAGAAGGACAGAAGCACACCGGCCGTGCCGAGGAGCTTCATGCGCAGGTTGAGTCTCATGGCTGGTCCAGAGCGGCCGGGGCCGTGTGCGTAGGGTCAGCACACACCATGGCGAACACCGGCGCGTTCGCCTCAATTCGGGTATCGGCAGGATTGGGCTGGACTGAGTACTCAGAACTGAGTAGCAGCCCCTAACGCGCCGATCTAGCGGACGGCAGTCCCCAGCAGCGAGCCGACGCCGAACGTCACGGCAGCGGCCACGCCTCCAAGAGCCGCCTGACGGACACCCGACAAAATTGGGTGGCGGTGGGTCAGGCGGCTAACTCCAAGGCCGACGGCGAACAAGGCGACCCCTGACGCGGCGATGCTGAGGGCGAATGCCATGTGGCCGCCACCTAGCACGAGGAACGGCAACAGGGGCACGCTGGCGCCCACCGCGAAGGAGGAGAGCGAGCCGAGACCGGCCGCGACCGGCGAACCCATCGTCTCGGCCGAAAGGCCGATCTCCTCGCGGACGAATGTGTCGATGGCCCTCTCTGGGTCCTTCATGATCCGCTTGACCATGAGGTCAGCCTCGGCGCGCGAGAGGCCCTTGGCCAGGTAGATCTTGCGGAGTATCTGGCGCTCCTGCTTAGGAGTGTGGTGGAGTTGGTGGCGCTGCAGGTCGATCTGGTAGGCGAGAATCTCTCGCTGCGACTGGACCGATATGTACTCGCCGACGGCCATTGAGAAGGCGCCGGCCAGGAGCCCGGCCACGCCGGCGATGACGATCGAATGCGGATCCTCGCCGGCCGCGCCCGCGACGCCCATGATCAGCGACAGGTTGCAGACCAGGCCGTCCGTGGCCCCGAACACGACTGGCCGCACGACACTCGCGCCGCGGGTTTCGTGGGGGCTGGCCGGAGGTTCGCGGAGCGCGCGGACACGGGCCCGGAGCTCGGTGACCTTCCTGGCGATCCGCGACATTCGTCCCTCGCATGTCCCGAAGTACGGGCGCCGATGAACCGTTCGCGAGACACGCGGCTCGCGAACGACAATTCTGGCCGATCTCAGGTGGTCGCGTTCAACGCCCGGTCAGGGCTGCGGAATGCTGCGGCCCCGATCGTTCGCGTGAGGCCTTCGGGATCAGCGGCGAGTTCGGGCGGCAGGTTGCCGTTGATCGTTAGCATCGCCAGCCCGTGGACGAGTGACCAGGCCGCGACCCCGACTGTTTGGACTCGGTCTTCCTGTCCCGGGCCGAGCATCGTGCGGATGGCACCGAAGACCGTGTCGTCCACCGTGCCCAGCGCGGCGACAACCTCTGGATCGTCCCGGCGGTACATGTCCGGCCGAAACATGACCTCGAAGTAGGGCCGCTCGGCCAATGCAAATCGGACGTAAGCGACGCCGACCTCCAGGAAGCTGCCGGTCGAGCCATACGCGGCGCGAAGACTCTCGCCCAGGCGGCGGTAGCCCTCGGCCGCAATGGCAGTTAGGAGGCCTGTCTTGTCCTTGAAATGGTGGGTCGGTCCCGCATGTGAAACGCCGACCTTCCGAGCGATCTCACGCAGACTCAAGGAAGCCGGCCCGGACTCACGGATCATCTGCTCGGCAGCCTCCAGCAGAGCGCGACGAAGATCGCCGTGGTGATAGGTATGGACGGGTTCGGGCTCGGTCACCGAGCGATGGTAGTCCCGCATCTTGACGTTGACAAGATGGCAAGCAGGCACGTATCTTGCCGCTGCCAAGATCATGATGAGGGCGACGGTGAAGGAGTGGTAGTGGAAAGCGAACGGCAGGTGATGGTTGAACAGGTTGGCGAGGTTCGGCCGGTCATGGTGGCCGACGGCATTGCGCTCCGCGTGCATGTCTGGTCGGCCAACGACGGCATCGCCCGGCGTCCGTTCGTCCTGCTGCACGGCATCGCCTCGAACGCCCGCACCTGGGATGCGGTGGCTCAGCGACTTGCGGCGGCCGGCTACCCGGCGTACGCGGTCGACTTTCGTGGCCACGGCATCTCCGATCGGCCCGCCGATGGCTACGACCTCGCGACGTTTGCGTCCGACCTGGCGGCCGTGGTGAACGGACTGGGCCTGGAGCGGCCGATCCTCGTAGGCCACTCGCTGGGGGCCAACGTGATCCTCGAGGCGCTGGCGACGCGAGCGGATTTGGCCGCTGGCGTGACCCTCGTCGAGGGTGGTTTGGTTAGCGCGAACCGCCAGTTCGCAACGCTCGAGGAATGCCTGACGCGGCTGGCACTCTGGCCTGTTCAAGGCTTGCCGCTGGCGCATCTTCGGGCGTTCCTTTCGAAGTCATACCCGGCGTGGCCCGAGTGGCGGCTCGCAGCCACGCTGGCCAGCTTCGACGTATCGGCCTATGGCACCGTCGCCTGGCGCCTGACGGCCGGCCATTTCGACGCCCTGGTGCGCGCCCTCTGGGTTCAGAATGTGGCTGCCGCCTGGCCAGGGATTCGCGTTCCGGCCCTCGTCCTCGCTGCGGACACGGGCGATGTCGCATGGACAGCCGCCAAGCGAGCGGCCGAGGCGGACCTGGGCGGCCTGATGCCCAGCGCTCGTGTGGAGTGGCTCACGTCTGACCATGAGGTCCACGCCGATCGATCTTCGGAAGTCGCCGACCTGCTGCTCGACGCCTTCGCCCGCGGTTAGTCGGCAGGCCAGGGGCCGTCCCGTCCAAGCAGCGGATGAAGTCGGCCGGCCGGCATTCTCCGAGCCCCCAACACCCCGACCCAGCCGGCCATAAACAGCAGCCACATGTTGGGCCCGAAAGCGCCGGCCCCCAGGATCAGCCAGACAAGCGCGCCGTTCTCGAGCAGCAACACTGCCGGCAGGGCAAACACGAAGCCGTGGGGCCAGAGCGCGGGCGAGGCAAAGATTGACGCCAAACCAAGGGCCGCGAGTCCGCGTCTTCCTCGGAAGAGGAGGGCAAGCCCCAGGAATGCGACGCACAGAGCGACGTAGGCGCCGCCGGGCAGGACCTTCGCGTACGAGAAGCCGTACAGGGCGGGCACAGCGGCCTGGGATGTGGCGCGGTAGCCGAGGCCGTCCCACCACGCCCGCCATGAGTCCACGCCGACTATCGGCAGCGTCACGAGCACGATCACCAGTACGGCTGTCGTGCCCGCCAGGAGACCGCGCCAGCGGCGCGCCCTGATGAGCCACAAGGCGGGCATGCCCGTCTGCACCTTGAACAGGCCGTCGACGATGAGCGTGCCGCCGGACTTTACAGCCGCGGCAAAGAGCAAGAAGGTCAGGCCGGCCACGTTGCCCGACTCGAAGCCGATCGTGACCGGCGGGAAGGTCAGCAAGACCAGGCTGTAGATCTTCGATAGCCCGAGGTATCGATAGGCCTTGTAGGTGCAGGCGACCATAGCCAGCGTCCAGCCGATCGCGACCGGCCCATCCGGCAGGCGGGAGAGCAGGCCGAAGACGGGCAGGAGCGGTGGTGGGTACAGGAAGAAGTCGTTCCGGGGACCGTATGGCCAGCTCGAGATCGCGGCCGTCATGTATGGGTGACCGACGTCAAGCCAGCGCGCGGCCGATCCCAGGTAGACGTTGAGGTCGTAGAGGTGGTTGGTCTGCTGCCAGAACAGGATGTCGTAGATGACCCACGAGGCGACGACGCCGGCCAGCAGAGCCAGCTCCGTGGTGTGGCGGCCGCGGCCTGGCACGGCGACGCCGGAGGGGCTGGCGGCTGGGGCGGCGCGTCGCCAGAGTAGTCGCCAGGTCAGGATGGCCGCCGTTGCCGTGATGGTGGCCACGATCCAGGCGAGCCAGAAGGGCACTCCCCACAGGTCGCGGCCGAGTTGCGGAATGGCGTTGAGCACGACCAGGATCGCCGCTGCCGGCACCACAAGGTCCAGGCCGCCGACCCGCGTCCAACGCAGGCTCGCAATCCGCGCCAGCCAGTCGCGGGCCGAACCGATCTTTGCCACGATCCCCTGCATCACCTCGCAATTCTAGGGCGAGTGGGTTGAGGCCGGCCGTGTCCCAGTGGGGCGTCGTCCGGCCGCACACCCGCCGCCGTGGCCGGCCTCTTTATAGTCACGGAGTTGCCCGCGGCAGCCCAGCCCAAGAGGCCGGCCGTGGCCGGCCTCTTTAAAGTCACGGAGTTGCCCGCAGGCAACTCCGTGACTCCCCTACCATGGACACGTGCCGAGTCGACTTCTCCCCAGGCTAGCCCGACCTAACCGCCCGTCGCTGGCGGGACTCGCGGTCGCGGCGCTCAGCCTGGCCATGGCCACCGTGCTGGCGGCACTCGTCCGGTACCAGTTGGGGGTGCCTCACGCGGCCACGGTCTATCTCCTGGCGGTCGTGGCCGTCGGCATGGGCTACGGCAGCTGGATGGCCGTGACCACTTCCCTGGCCTCGTTCCTGCTGTACGACTTCTTCTTCATTCGGCCGGTCTACACGTTTTCCGTTGCCGCCCCGGAGGAATGGCTCGATCTTCTGCTCTTCCTGGTTGTAGCCATCGCCATCGGGCGATTGAGCGCGTTGCAGCTGGAACGGCGGCGGGAAGCGGAGCTGCGCAGCGCGGAGGCCCGAGCGATGTTCGCCATGATCCGGGACATCGCCACGGCCACGACCGCCCTGGAGGCGGCGCCGCTCCTGGCCTACCGTCTGTCTCGCGAAGGGGAAATGGCCCGCGTCTGGGTCGGCCTGGGAACATCCATCTCGGAGGAGCGCGTCGTCGCCGACTCGCAACCGGGCGAGCCGCGACCGTCCGTGGCCTCGCGCTGGACGCTCCACTCGAGTTCGGCCGATGGCCAGCCAAGCTGGGCCAAGGTGCGCGAGACGTTTGTGGTTCGACCACGGGATCACCCCGACGGGCGCGAGCCCCGCCTTCGTCAACCGCACGACGACGACCCGCAGACGATCCTGCGCGTCCCGATCGCGGTCGGTGGCGAGGTGATGGGCTCGTTGTGGGCTACCAGACCGCACGCTGCTCCGTTCCCGGGCCGGTCGCACACGAGGCTCGTGGCCGCCGCCGCGGACCAGCTGGGCCAGTCGCTGGTACGGGACCGCCTGGCGGCCGAGGCCACGGCGTCGGAGGTGGCTCGTCAAGGCGACACCCTCAAGTCGGCCCTGCTCGAATCGGTCTCGCACGACCTACGGACGCCACTCGCCGCAATCCGGGCCGCGGCCGGCAACCTCATGGACCCCGACGTTGTCGTGACGCCAGAGGAAGAGCGAGCCGCGGCTCATTCGATCGATCTGGAGGCTCAGCGACTCAGTCGGCTGGTGCGCAACATGCTGGACCTGGGTCGGATTGAGGGTGGGGCGCTCCGCCCATCGCTCGAGTTGTACGACCTGGCGGACCTGGTCGATCCGGTGGTCGAACGGTTGCGGCCGGCGCTCGCTCCGTCCGAAGTCAAGGTCGCCATCCCGGCCGATCTGCCGGCCGTTCAGGTCGATGGCATGTTCGTCGACCAGATCCTGACCAACCTGCTGGAAAATGCGGTCCGATATGCGCCCGACAAGTTGATCCGAGTCTCGGCGCGGGCTGTTGGAGATCGGGTCCTGCTGATGGTCGAGGATGCCGGACCGGGCGTGCCGGCCACGGCGCTGCCGCACCTCTTCGAGCGGTTCTATCGCGCGCCACGAGGGCAGGGGTCGCGCTCCGAGGGCGGATCGGGGATCGGGCTGGCCGTGGTTCGCGGCCTGGCTCAGGCGATGGGCGGTTCGGCTGAAGCACGGCCCAGCACCCTGGGCGGGCTGGCGGTGGTAGTTCGTCTGCCGATCGAGCGCACTCCCGGCGCGCCGGTCGAGCAGGACGCGGTCGAAGACGCGGGCGGCCCGGTTTCGGAAGAGAACACATGACCGAGGGCGGCGCGGTCATTCTGCTCGTCGAGGATGACGAGGCGGCGCGAGTGGCGATTGCCAGCAACCTGCGCGCCCGGGGTCACGATGTCGACGAGGCCGGCGACGTGCGCGAGGCGCTGCGCCTGTGGGACGTGCGGCGTCCGGACCTGATCCTGCTCGATCTGGGATTGCCCGACCTGGACGGCCAGGCCGTGATCCTGCGCGTTCGGCGCGAGGCCACGACGCCGATCATCGTCGTCTCGGCGCGGGGCAGAGAAGAGGATCGAGTGGCCGCTCTCGACGCGGGCGCTGACGACTACCTGACGAAGCCGTTCGGGCTGTCGGAGTTGCATGCCCGAATGCGGGCGGTGCTGCGGCGAGCGGCGGGGCCGGCGGCCGACACGGAGGGCTGCCTGCGGCTCGGGCCGGTCCTGCTCGACGGGCCGCATCACGAGGTCAGGGTGGGGGAAACGCCCGTTGAGTTGACGCCGCGCGAGTTCGAACTGCTGAAGGTGCTGCTGTCGCAGCCCGGTCGGGTGGTGACGGCGGGCCGGATCCTGCGCGCCGTCTGGGGCACGGCCTACTCGGACGAGGGCCACTACCTCCACGTCTACGTCTCGCGCCTGCGCCGCAAGCTCGCCGCGGCCGATCCTTCGGGTGCCGCCGCCAAGCTCATAGTGGCCGAGCCGGGAGTGGGTTACCGCATCGTGGCGGAGTAGGGGAGGCGCTGGCTCGTTCGCAAACGCCACCGTCGTAGCGCTATTCCGGACCATATCAGTTCCACCACCCCGAACGGCCACGCGCCCTGCAGGAAGCCGTAGGCCGAGGACGCCAGGCAGGCTCCCGCGAATGCCAGCACGAAGACAGCCGACCGTTCCTCCAGCGCGTAGAAGACCAGCATCGCGCCGACCGCCAGCGCGCCATAGAGTGTCAGCGCATCCATGCCCGGTATTGTGGTCCGATCGTTACGGTTAGGCGGGCGCGCCCTCGCCAAGAACCTACGAGCCTCCACGTGGCGCAACTCGACGGAACGAGGAGTGGCCGAGTAGGCTCCCGATTGCGACAATCGGGCGGTGGATGCGAAAGTCCACGCATCGGAGGGATCCATGATGGCTGATGAGGCTGGTCGCGCCGGCCACGGCTCCGGCAGCCGAACTGGCGCAGTATCGCTGGAGTTCCGTGGCGTCACCAAGCGCTACGGTCACTCGGCGCAGGCTCGGGGCGCCGTCAACGACCTTTCGCTCGAGGTCCCGGCCGGAGCTATCTGCGTCCTGGTGGGTCCGTCGGGCTGCGGCAAGACGACCAGCCTCAAGATGGTCAACCGGCTGATCGAGCCGACGGCGGGCCAGATCTTGCTCGACGGCGTGAACGTCCTGACCGAGGACGTGACCGAGTTGCGGCGACGGATCGGCTACGTGATCCAGCATGTCGGCCTCTTCCCGCATCTCACCGTCGGGCGCAACGTGGCCGTCGTGCCGGCCCTGGTGGGCTGGTCGAAGGAGCGCCAGCTAGCCAGGGCCGACGAGTTGCTGTCGCTGGTGGGCCTCGACCCGGCGGGCTATCGGAGTCGCTACCCGTTCCAGCTCTCCGGCGGCGAGCGTCAGCGAGTCGGCGTGGCCCGAGCGCTGGCGGCGGATCCTCCGCTCATGCTCATGGACGAGCCCTTTGCCGCCGTCGACCCGATTGTCCGCGAGCGTCTCCAGGACGAGTTTCTGCGCCTGCAGCGGGACCTCGCAAAGACGATTCTGTTCGTCACCCACGACATCGACGAGGCGATCAAGATGGGCGACTTGATTGCGGTCATGGAGGAGGGCGGCCGTCTGGCCCAGTTCGGGCCGCCGGATGAGATCCTGGCCCACCCGGCCTCCGATTTCGTGGCCCGCTTCGTCGGGGCGGACCGCGGCCTCAAGCGATTGTCGCTGGTCACGATCGCGGACCTCGAGTTGGCGCCAATCGCGGCGTCGGCCCCGCCCGGGCTTCCCACGTTCAGCCCGAGTACCAAGCTCCGGGATGCGCTGTCAGTGTTGCTGGCGGCTGACTCCCGCGGCGGGGTAGCCCTCGACGAAGAGGGCCAGCCATGCGGCTTCGTCACCGTGGACGCAATTGCGAGCGCGCTGGCGGAGGATCGCCAGCCCGCCGCGACCCGGTCGGGCGGAGTGACCCGGCAGGGCGCCACGGGTGTAGGCGCCGCCGCAGGCGATGACTCGTGAGCGGCGAACCGCTAATTCGTTGGGACTGGTTATTCGCCCACCTCGGGCCAATTGCCGAGCGCGTGGGTCAGCACCTTTATCTGGCCGCGATCGCCGTGAGTGTCGGCTTCGCCATCTCGTTCGCGCTGGCGGCCCTCTCGATCCGGCGCAGGAAGCTCTATCCGTTCGTGACCGTCCTGGCCACGGCCGCGTACACCATCCCGAGCTTCGCTATGTTCGCGGCGCTGGTCGCCATAACCGGCCTGTCCGTATTCACCGCCGAGATCCCCCTCGTCCTGTACACCATCGTCCTATTCGTGCCGAACATCGTGGCCGGCTTCGACAGCGTTCCTTGGGACGTGCTCGACGCCGCCGACGGTATGGGTTACACGCCCGGCCAGCGGTGGTGGCGCGTGGAGCTGCCCCTCGCAGTTCCTCTTGTCGTGGCGGGCCTGCGCCTGGCCAGCGTCTCGACGATCGGCCTGGTGACAGTCTCGGCGATCCTGGGCGACAGCTTCGGCGGCCTGGGCTACTACATCCTCGACGGATATAAGCGCCACTTCACCACGGAGATCCTCGTCGGCGGCTTGCTATCGATCGGCCTCGCGGTCATCGCCGATCTGGGCTTCGTGTTGCTCCAGCGGCTACTCACCCCGTGGGCCGCCAGAAGGACCGTGGGCGGATGATGGGCCTGACGCGATGGACCTGATCGGCGCCACCGCCGCCTGGCTGTCGGACCCGGCCCATTGGCAGGGCGCCAATGGGATCCCTTCGCGGCTTTTCGAGCACGTTGCGCTGAGCGGCGGCTCACTCGCGCTGGCGACCCTGGTGGCGCTGCCGCTCGGTCTGTGGATCGGCCATACCGGCCGCATCTCGTGGCTGGTCGTAACCTCGGCCAACGCCTGGCGGGCCCTGCCGTCGTTCGCCGTCATCGGGCTGCTGGTGCCGTTCACGACGGTCCTCGACGCAAACCTGGGCTTCACGCTGTACCCAACCCTCGTGGCCATGGTCGTGCTCGCCGGACCGCCCATCCTCGTCAACGCCTATCAAGGGGTCGCCGACGTGGACACTGACCTCGTGGAGGCGGCGCGGGCGATGGGCATGAAGGAGCGGCAGATACTGCTCGGGGTGGAGATGCCCATCGCCCTGCCGGTCCTCGCGACGGGCATTCGATCGGCCGCGGTCCAGGTCATCGCGACGGCTACGCTCGGATCCGCGTTTGGGTTTGGGGGCCTGGGCCGCTTCATCGTTCTCGGCGACGCTAACAAGGACAACGGCGAGCTGTTTGGGGGAGTGGTGCTCGTGGCGGCGCTGGCCCTGACCACCCTGGGCCTGTTCCTCCTACTCGAGAGACGCCTCGTCTCTGCGGGTTTGGCGCGTCGCACAGCGGGCTGAACCTGTCTCACGGTGGGTCCATCTGGCGGCATCGTACGGGTCAGGTCTTGGCCGGTGGACGATGACGGCCTATATTCGCCAGGCGTCGTGGCGGCTCGGTCCCTGGGCTTGCGCGGCCGGCGATAGGAGGAAACCCAATGCGGCGATTCCGCATGCTCGCCCTCGGGGCGTCGATGCTGGTGCTTCTGAGCGCCTGCTCGACGGGTGGGGGAAGCCCGCAACCCACAACTGGAGTTTCCAGCGCGGGCAAACCAACCATCAAGCTCGGCTCGGACGGGTTCTACGAATCCAAACTCATGGCCGAGATCTACGGCCAGGCGCTCGAAGCCAAGGGCTACAAGGTCGATCGAACCGCCGTCGGAATCGGCGACCGGAAGGTGAGCGCACCAGCGCTGGAGAGCGGCCAGTTCGACCTAAAGCCCGAGTACATCGGCAGTGGCCTGGCCTTCTACGACGCCACCAAGACGACGGGCGATCCGGCCGGCAACGCGTCTGCTCTCCAGGCGATCCTGACCGGCAAGGGGGGCGGAATCACCGTCCTCAACTATTCGCCTGCGGCTGACCAGAACGCCTTCGTCGTAACAAAGGCGACGGCAGACGGCAAGCACCTGGCCACGCTGAGCGACACGAAGGCCGTGGCCAGCCAGCTCAAATTTGGAGTCGCAACGGAATGCGGGACGAACCCGGTCTGTGCGACCGCCCTCAAGAACGCCTATGGGCTCGATCTTTCGAACGCCCTCCCGCTCGCGGCGTGCAGCCAGCCGATGGCCGATGCCCTGGCGGCGGGCACGATCGACGTGGGTGAGCTCTGCTCCACGCAACCTGACATCGCCAAGAACGGCTGGGTCGTCCTGACCGACGACAAACACACTCAGCCGGCCGACAATATCGCCCCGCTGGTCCGCAACGACCTGCTGGCGAAGGTCGACATGGCGAGCTTCGAGAAGATCCTCAACGACGTATCGGCCAAGATGACGACACCCGACCTGACCAAGCTCAACGCCGCGTTTGTCGTCGACAAGAAGGACATCTCTGCCATCGCCAAGGAATGGCTCAAGACCAACGGTCTGGTCTGATCCATCGGCCAACTCGGCCCCCAAGCAGAACGGCCTGCCCGGAAAACGGCAGGCCGTTTTCTATGCCGCGGCGTCAGTCGAGCGCGAGGCGTCGGCTGCTGCCCGGCGCGCCGGGTCGCGGATGCCCACGGCGTTGACTGCCGCTCCGGCGAGTAGCAGGCCGGCCGCTAGACCCATGGCCAGATGGAACGCGTCGGTTGACGACTCCCGCGCCGCCGCCACGAGAACGGGGCCGACGGACGGGTCGGGCCTGTTGAGCGGCGGCAAGTACCGCCGGACCTGCTCCGACGACGTGTCGACTCCGGGCGCCCGACTCGACAGGTCGGCGTAGAAGGCGCCCGTGATGGCGACGAAGATGAGCGCCCCGGCCAGCTGCGGGCCGACACGCGATATGGCGTTGTTCACGGCCGAGCCCAGGCCCGCCCGGCTCTCCGGCACGGACGCCATCAGCGCCGTCGTGAGCGGCGCCACCGTGATCGCCAGACCAAGTCCAAACAGGACGGTGCTCGGCAGGAAGTCGAGCAGGTAGCCACTTGACGGCAGCCAGGTGGCGGGTTGGCCAGGCTGGAGGTTCCAGACCGGGCTGTCGGGCGGAATCCGGGTGAGCCATAGAATCCCGGCAGCCATCAGGGCCGGCCCGACCGCCATGAACCGGCGCGGCCCAAACCGCCCCGCCAGCGCGCCGACGCGCGACGATATGAGGACCAGCAGGAACGCACCGGGTACGCCGATGAAGCCCGCCGCCGCCGCCGTGTAGCCGAGCGTGCCCTGGCTGAAGATGGCCTGCTGGTAACCAACCACGTACAGGGCGCCGTAAATCAGGAAGGTCGAGAGGTTCGTGACCACGAAGTTGCGCGACCGGAACAGGCCGAGCGGGACGAGCGGATGCCGTCCCCGAGCCATCAGGACCACGAACAGGACTGCGGCGACCGCCCCCACCAGGAGCCCGATCTGGCCGACTCCATCGCGCCATTGGTGCTGCTGGCCGTAGATCGCCCCGAACGACAGGCCGCCCACGGCCAGGGCCACGACGCCGGCGCCGAGCCAGTCGAACGCCCGGCCCGCGTCCGGATCGCGGCTCTCTAGCACGTACCGCCAGCTGGCCCACAGGGCGACCGCGATCAGGGGCACGTTCAGGAAGAAGACGGCCCGCCAGGAGATCGTTTCGACGAGGATGCCGCCCACGACCGGGCCCAGGATGACGGTCGCCGCCGATGCCGCCGCCCACAGACCGAAGGCGCGGCCGCGCTCCGCCCCTTCAAACGTGGAGGTGATGAGGGCCAACGAACCTGGCACGAGCAACGCCCCGGCCCCGCCTTGGACGACGCGGAAGACGATCAGCGTCTCAATGCTGGGAGCGAGACCGCATAGGATCGACGCCACCCCGAAGCCAGCCAGGCCGATGACGAAGAGGCGGCGCCGGCCGTAGGCGTCGGCCATGGCACCGGCCAGTATCAGGAGTGCGCTGAGGCTCAGGAGGTAGGCGTTGTATACGTACGACTCGCCTTCGAGGGCGCCAAGGCTACCGCTCGGCAGGTCCTGGCCGATCCGCTGAAGGGCGACGTTGACCACCGTCGAATCGAGAAAGACGATCCCCGATCCGAGGATCGCGGCGAGCAGTGTGCCTGTGCGGCGATTCACCTGGAATTCGGCCGGATCGATTGCCTCGACTGCCGGATCGGTCTCGTCATGTGGTGTCGTCTCTCCCGGGTGCGGAGCATGCTGAGCGGGCATCGGGGACGTGTCAACGCTTGTCGCGCCAGGAGCGCAATGGGTCGCCACGCACGGAAACGAGGCCACCGCGGCGTCCGCTTACGGGCGCAGTCCGCTGATGGGCCGCCGACCGGCTTCCCGCCCAGTGGGTCAGCCAGGTTGGCGAGTCCGGCCTGTGCGTCGCCGGCCGTAGACTCGATTACATGCTCAACCAACAACAGACTGGTCATCCCGAGGCAAGAATGGACGACTCCATCCGCGCCGCCCTGGCGCAGGGCGGAATCATTGACATCACCACGACGGGCAGGCGCAGCGGCCAGCCCCGCCGCATCGAGATCGTGTATCACGTGATCGACGGGCGGTTCTACATCGGCGGCATGCCGAACCCCGACCGCACGCGGCGCTGGCTCTCCAACCTCGAAGCCAACGCGAAGTTCACCTTCCACCTCAAGGGCGGGGTCAGCGCCGACCTCCCGGCCACCGCCCGCGTGATTACCGACGAGGTGGAACGTCGGACTGTCCTGGAGTACATGGCTAACGCTTGGAGCCGAACGGACCTGGACGCCATGGTCGCCCACAGCCCGCTTGTCGAGGTCACGCTCGAAGGGCTGACCGAAACACCCTGAGGGAGTCGAGGCGAGGAGCATGTGCCGATCCATCCAGCCCCTGCACAACTACGATCCCCCGACGACCGCTGACGAGGTACGCGCCGCCGCGCTCCAGTACGTCCGCAAGATCAGCGGCACGGCCCGCCCAAGTCACGTCAACGAAGCCGCGTTCGGCCGTGCCGTGGCAGCGGTCGCAGCCGCGACTCAGGAGTTGCTCGAGGCTCTGGTCAGCACGACTCCGCCACACGACAGGGCCGTCGAACGGCGGCGCGCTCGGGCCCGCTGGGAGCGGCGGCAGGCCCCGAGGGCGGCAGGTACCAGCGTGAGCAGTCGACCGGCAAGATGACTTAGTCCGGAGGGCCGATCG
>JANYJI010000206.1 GCA_025358525.1 Chloroflexota bacterium
AGGCCATCCTTAGTGGTGGCCTTTTGTTTTTACAGCTCTGGGGCTGGATCATCGCCGGCGGAGCAGGCACGAATCGGTAGAAGCACCCGAACGGCTGGCTGGGCTGCGCGGGACGCGAGAGATGTGTTGGTCCACCGCAGACGCAAACAGACCCTTGGTCTCGGTCGTGGTGCCCGTCGCGGACTCACCCGTGTCGCTCGTCGAGCGTGCCCTCAGGTCGGTCTTGCAGCAAGACTACCGGGAGATAGAGGCGGTGGTGGCTGCCGCCCCGGATCCTGCGCTCTCCGCGATGATCGACCGCCTCGCTGATCAGCGCTTACGCCTCGTGGTCGTACCAACCCCTGCGGACCTGCCAGCCGACCCGGAGTGGCGACACTCGGCAATCGAGGCCTCGGCGCTCGCGGCCGGGGCCGCGGCAGCGCGCGGATCGTGGATCGCGCCACTGGGTCCTGAGTCCGAGTTCACGCCGGACCATGTCTCGCTGCTACTAAATACCGCCGTGGAACATCGCCTCGAGTTCGTTTACGGCCAAGCCAGGGTTGATCTCGAGGGGATGGAACCCTTCACGATCGGTGCCTGGCCTCCGTTCGCCGAGGGAGTCCTGACCCTCGGATCGGAACTCTACTCCGCCAGGTTGCACGAAGTCGCGCGTTACGATCCGGAGGCGTGGCGGGAGCTTGGGGCGGCACCCTGGACCCAGTGGTCCGCCTTCATCATGGCGGGCGTTCGAATGGCTAACGCCGAGGCAGTCGTCGTTCGGGTGACGACCTGGTCCCAAATCTCGTCTGGCACCGCAGCTGCCATTTAGGCCGGCTAGCACGGCCGACGCTGTGGCTAGTGACGAATGGACTGTTCACCGCCATCGAGGACGCGAAGGATGCGCTCGTCGTTGAGGAGACGCAGCTCGCGACGAATCTGTTCGAGCTGGCATTGGAGGGAGATCAGCAATTCACGGTCGTCGATAAGGATCCGTTCCAGGCGCTGCTGAATTGCGCGCACCGAGATCGGGCTATGGGCGGCGGCCAGTGTCTCGGCGGCGACCCGCAGCTCCATCGTTGTTGGACTAGCGCCCGACATCATCGACGCGCACCCCCCGCAGCGTACAGGCCGGCCTCGACGAGAGGACCGGACGGCACGGGCGCCGCCAGCAACTGGCGCGGGGCATTCTCGAACGAGGCGTCGGTGAGGGCCTCCGTAGGCCGCGCCGCGATCCCCTGCCAGGCCTCGAGAAGGCCGCGTAGAACCTGCAGCGCTTCCTCGGTTGGGCGCGCTTGCTTGGTCGCGTTGCCCATCGCCAGACGTTGCAGGACGAAGTCGTAAAGTTGATCGAGTTGCAGTGCGATCGGCCCCGCGGACAGATCAAGCGCACCGCGGAGTGCCGCCACGATCTCCTGGCACCGAATCGATGAGCGGTGCGCCTGTTCGATCTCAGTGCGCTCGAGCCAGGCCAGGTGCTGCGTCCCCAACCGGATCGCGCCCTGGTAGAGCAGGACGATTTGGCCGGCGCGACTGGCGCTGACGACCTGGGCCGTTCGGTAAGCAGCGATCGGATCGAGCATGGATCTGGCGCCTCAGGTTCTCAAAAGAGGGCCGCCCGAGTGGCGGCTCCAACTTAGGTATCGGCTTGCAGGGTGGTCCGCTTGACCGTTCGTGGCCTCCAGTCACCACCAGAAGCGCGGACATCAGGGTGACTCACAGATGAGGTCGACTCGAACGGCCGTGGGCCGCCGCGCGCGGCCATGCGGATGCATCAAGTGAGTTCGGGCGCGAGCGGAACGCCGATCCAGGCGCCGACCCTAAAGGGCAGATCAGCCGTTAGTCGACGAGCGGCCCAGTCCACCACCGGAAGAGGAGCTGGTCGGGTAGCCGAGGATGGACGCGATTTGCGACGACTGGGCCTGGAGCCGGGCCAGAGTTGCCTCCATCGCCGCGTACTGCGCCTCGATCGCCGCCTGGTAGTTGTTGACCATCTCCTGGCGGTCCAATTCCTGGCGCTGGAGCGCACTGATCTCAGAGCTGAGCCCGGTCGCGTGGGCTTGGATGTAAGCATTCGTGTTGGCCGGATCCTCAAACGTCTTGAGCTGGCTCAGAATGGCGGAGATCGGACCGGTTGAACTGTCCAGCAGGGACGCCACCTGATTGGCGTCGGCGTTGAGCGCGGCCGTCAGCTTGGTCGTGTCCAGCTGCAGCCGGTCGGTGGACCCGGCCACAGCCCCGACGGCTCCGGTGCTGAGGCCCAGCGCGCCCAGGGAGTTGAGGGTGCCGCTCCCGGAGGACTGGAAGAGGGTCTCGCGCAGGCTCAGAAATAGCGAACGAACGGTCGAATCCGATGCCAGCGGTCCAGAAGAGCCGGCTTTACCGCCCGCCTCGCCCGGCTTCATTGCGGTCAACTTGTCGAGCGTGTCGCCCAATGAGTTGAAGCTCGTTATGAATGAGTTGATGGCCGCCGTGACGGCGGTTTGATCGACGCCGACGGTAAGCGTCTGGGGCAGGCCAAGCGGGCTCTGCTTCACGAGGTTAATCGTGACGCCGTCGATCGCGTTACTGACGGCGTTGCTGATGCTTATGATCGAGCGACCGTCCACGGTCACCTTGGCGGTGTCGCCGATCTTCTGAGCGTTCGTGGTCCCGGGGGCAAGCTTGAGGGCCGCACCGAGGCTGCCGATCGTGTCCTCGATATCCATGGCGACCGCGCCCGTATCCTTGCGAGTGAGGACCAGCTGGTCGTTGGTTCGGTCTACAGAAGAGATGACACCGGCCGACGAGTTGTTTATGCGGCTGATGATCGTGGATAGGGAATCGACCGTCGTGTCGTAAGCGATGTCGACGCCGTTGATGGTCAGCGTGCCGGCCTGCGTGGAAGTGAGGCCACTGAGACCGGCGTTGTCGAGTGCGCCGGTCATCCGTGCGACGCCGAGGTTCGTGGCGCCGACGAGCGGCGGACCGTTGACCGCCATGGTCGCCGAGGAGTTGGCGATCCCGAGCATGCCCAGGGCGTTGCTGGAGTCACTGGCGGCACCGAACGACAGCGTATGCGCCGCGGTTGCCCCTGACAAGACCAACTGCAGCCGGTTGCCGACGACGGAGACTGTCACCGTGGCCGTGGGATCGCTGGCCACGAGCCGATCCTGGATCGCCTGGCCGAGACCCGCCATGAGCTGATCCATGGTCGTGGTCGCGGGGTCGCCGACCGTGTAGTGGACGATGGCTCCGTCGACGATCGTGCTGATCTGGCCTGCAGTGATGCTGCCAGGCAGGTTGAGCGATTGGAGTGTCTGGGACGTATCAGTCACGGCGGCGCCGATGGCGCCCGTCGACGTGGCCCGGGTAGCAGTGGCCAGGCGATCGACCGAGATCTGGTACTGCGAGACGACTGCATTGGTGGCGGCGGCCGCGGTAAAGACCGCGCTGTCGGCGGAGGTACCGAGGCGGCCCGCGCCTGCACTGGCGACTGTGAAACTCCTGACCTTCGTAACGAGATCGTCGAGGGCTGTGCCAACCTGGGCGTAGGCGACCTTCTGGGCCGTGAGGCTGGCTTCCTTGTTCTGCAGATCGGTAAGGGGCTGCTTCTTAACAGCGACCATTGCATCGATGATGCCTTGGGTGTTCAGGCCCGATATTACTCCGCCGAACTGGACTGTCGACATCTACGCTCTCCCGGGGACGCCCGCTCGGTTGCCTCGTATGCCGAGGGAACCATCTGGGGTATCGGCTTCAAACACCTGAAGCTTGAGTCCGACTCGAGTCATGCGCCATCGGGAT
>JANYJI010000144.1 GCA_025358525.1 Chloroflexota bacterium
GGTCGAGGTCGACACTCTCCGCGGCCGGGTTCTGCTCAAGATCCCCGGCGGGACTCAATCCGGTCAGACGTTCCGCCTGAGCGGCCAGGGCATGCCACGTCTCAAGGACGCCGGCGCCGGGGATCTCTACGCCAGAGTCAGAGTCGTGCTGCCCCCAACACTGGAGGGCCGGCAGCGAACGGCGGCAGAGGAGTTCCTCCGCCAGATCGTCCAACCGAACCCACGCATCAAGACATGACAGGTTCGGTCCCGTCTGGCTGTGACCAGCGCCCACCAAATCCAGGCTCGGTGAATGACACGGCTACCGAGCAAACCGCAACAGGGTCCTCGCGGACCCACTGAAAGAAACCTATGAATCTCGACCGGTTCACCCAGAAGGCCCAAGAGTCGATCGTCGCGGCCCAGCGACTGGCCGAGGAGTTGCAGAGCCCAGTGCTCGATTCAGAGCACCTGCTCGCCGCTCTGGTTGAGGCCGACGACGGCATTCCGGCTGAGACGCTACGGCGCCTGGGCGTGGATCTGATTGACTTCCGCGGTGAGGTGGCTGCGGCCCTCAACAAGCGCGCCCGCATCCAAGGCGGCTCCCTCTCGGCAGATCCACGCTTCCGGAGGGCGGTCGAGCGAGCATCCGATGAAGCGCGCCGTCTCAAGGACGACTACGTCTCGACAGAGCATCTGCTCCTGGCCATCGCCGAGGGCGGTGGCGACGCCGAGCAACTACTGGACCACAACGGGGCGAACAAGGAAGCGATCCTGCAGGCCCTGGCCAGCGTCCGGGGCGGCCAACGCGTAACCAGCCCGACTCCCGAGTCCACGTACGCGGCCCTCGAGAAGTACGGTCGCGACCTCACGGCTGAGGCCAGAGCGGGCAAGCTGGACCCGGTGATCGGCCGCGACGACGAGATCCGGCGCGTCATCCAGGTTCTCTCCCGCCGGACCAAGAACAACCCGGTCCTCATCGGCGAGCCGGGGGTCGGCAAGACGGCAGTCGTGGAAGGCCTGGCCCAGCGCATCGTCCGCGGCGACGTGCCCGAGACGCTCAAGGACAAGAAGGTCATCTCTCTGGATCTTGGCTCGCTCATCGCCGGCGCTAAGTACCGCGGCGAGTTCGAAGAGCGACTGAAGGCCGTCCTCAAGGAGGTCAAGGACGCCGAGGGTCGGATCGTCCTATTCATCGACGAGCTGCACACCGTTGTTGGCGCGGGTGCGGCCGAGGGGGCAATGGACGCCTCCAACCTGCTGAAGCCGATGCTGGCCCGCGGCGAACTGCACACCATCGGCGCCACCACGCTTGACGAGTACCGCAAGCACATCGAGAAGGACGCAGCCCTGGAGCGGCGCTTCCAGCCGGTTCTGGTGGACGAGCCGTCGGTCGAGGAGACGATTTCGATCCTGCGCGGCCTGCGCGAGAGATACGAGGTCCATCACGGCGTCCGAATCACGGACTCGGCTCTCGTCGCGGCGGCCACGATGTCAAACCGCTACATCAGCGACCGCTTCCTGCCCGACAAGGCGATCGATCTGGTCGACGAGGCGGCCAGCCGCCTGCGCATGGAGATCGATTCGATGCCGATCAAGCTGGATGAACTCGAACGTCGGCGCATCCAGCTCGAAATCGAACGGGAGGCCCTGCGCAAGGAGACCGACGAGGCTTCGAAGGCCCGACTCGAGGTGCTCGAGCGCGAGCTTGCCGAAACCGGCGAGGAAGCGTCGGTCATGAAGCGGCGCTGGCAGACCGAAAAGGACGCGATCGGTGGCCTTCAGACAACCAAGTCGGAGATCGAGGCGCTCCAGGTTCGAATCGACCAGGCCGAGCGTGAGACCGACTTCGGCACCGCCGCCCAGCTCAAGTATGGCAAGCTGCCCGAGCTGCAGGCTCGCCTCAAGCATCAGGAGGCGGCCATCGCGGCCCTCTCAGGTCCTGATCGGCTGCTCAAGGAGGAGGTCACCGCGGACGACATCGCCGAGATTGTCGCCGCCTGGACGGGCGTACCCGTAACCAAGATGCTCGAGGGCGAGACGTCAAAGCTCGTCCAGATGGAAGAGCGGCTCCACAACCGAGTCGTGGGTCAGGAGGAGGCCATCCAAGCCGTCTCCGACGCGGTTCGCCGGGCGCGTGCCGGATTGAAGGATCCGCGCCGCCCTATAGGGTCGTTCCTATTCCTGGGCCCTACGGGCGTCGGCAAGACCGAGCTGGCCCGCGCTCTCGCGGAGTTCCTTTTCGACGACGAAACGGCGATGGCTCGCATCGATATGAGCGAGTACATGGAGAGATTCTCCGTCGCGCGCCTGGTTGGGGCGCCTCCCGGCTACGTCGGCTACGAAGAGGGCGGCCAGCTGACCGAGGCGATCCGACGGCGGCCATATCAGGTGATTCTGCTCGACGAGATCGAGAAGGCACACCCGGACGTCTTCAATATCCTGCTCCAGGTCCTGGACGACGGCCGGCTGACTGACGGCCAGGGTCGAACGGTCGACTTTCGCAACACCGTTCTGATCATGACCAGCAACGTGGGATCCCAGTTCATCTCCGCCTTCACGGAGCGTGGCAACGCCGGCGACGCCACTGACGCCGCGCGTCACGACGCGTTGGCCTACGAACAGATGAAGCGACAGATAATTGAGGCGCTGCGGGTCCAGTTCCGGCCCGAGTTCCTCAACCGCATTGACGAGGTCATCGTCTTCCACACGCTGACGGATGCGGATCTGGCGGCGATCGTGGATCTGCTGGTCGCCGACCTGCAGAAGCGGTTGGCGGGCCAGGAGATTGCGTTGGAGCTGACGCCTGCGGCACGGTCGCTGATCGTCCGCGAAGGAACGGACCCGGCCTACGGGGCGCGGCCGCTGAAGCGGACGATCCAGCGCCTCGTCGAAAACCCGCTGGCTCGGGCCCTGCTGCGCGCCGACATCAAGCCGGGATCGACGGTCATTGCTGACGCCGACGTCATTGGAGGCGTGCTTGTCTTCCGCTCGGGCGAGACCACGGTCGTGGCGGATGCGGCTCAGCGGCGCGATGCGCGGGCCCGGGAAGCGGCTCCCGAAGCGGCCGGAGTGGCAGGCGCCGTGGACCGAGTCTGGGCCCCGGGCGCTCCGGGCGCTCCTGGCGCTCCCGACGACGGGCCAAAGCGGTCGAACTAGCCTTGGCCTTCGGGCCAAAGCGGTCGAACTAGCCTTGGCCTTCGGGCCAAAGCGGTCGAACTAGCCCTGGCCTTCGGGCCAAAGCGGTCGAACTAGCCCTGGCCTTCGGGCCAAAGCGGCGTGGGTAGTGCGTGGCCTCAGCTGCACGATCACTCCCGCCACGGACCTACCCGTCTACGGAGGCGATGAAGAAGCCGAGGGGCTGGAGTGATGGGCGGCCGACCCTCAAGGCGAGCCCGACTACCAACGTGGCGGAGCCCTTCAGAACTGCGCCGACTGGGCGGCGGTGTCCACCGAGACGATGAAGCGAATGGCGTCAGCGGCATTGTCCGCAACAAGGGTGGGGGCGTATTCGACGATAGGCCAACACATCCCTCGGCTAAGCCACACGCTCCGAGCACCTATTGCCACGGCTCCGGCGATGTCGGTGTCAGGCCGATCTCCCACGACCCATGCGTGATCCAGTGATGCTCCGCATTCCTCGGCCACGGCCGCGAAAAGGCGAGCGTCAGGTTTCGCATGCCCAACCATTCGCGACACGCAGAATCCATCCACGAGCCCATCCAGTCCGCACGCTTTGATCTTGTCGATCTGCGCCGCGCCGCCGTTCGTGGCTATCCCAACCTTGTAGCCGAGATGCCGCAGGCTTAGGAGCCCGGCAGTCGTATCTGTGTCGCAACGATAGCGCCCTATTTGGTCGCGCCAGTATTCATCGACCAGATCATCGATGGGTTCATCAAGCCCAAGCCTTGGGCCGACCTGCGCGAAGAATGCGGATCGAGACGCAACGCCATCCTGGTCAGCCAAACGGAGAATCGGCATTGCGATCTCGGGATCGAGTTGTCGTGTGCGGACGAACGACTCCGCCCACTCACCAAAGAACATGTCTCGGTCAGCGAGAGTGTTGTCGAGATCGAAGATGACTAGGCGCTCTGCGAACACGGGCGTCGTCCTCACGATGGGGCAAGCTTATCAGCGTGGTGTCCGACGAAGCTTCCGGTTGCTTGTCGGCAGATGACGCGGCTCCGTCAAGGGGGTGTGCGAACGCCCTGATCACTCGGGTTTCTATGTTATCGACCCAAAGAACACGAACCTTGGCCTTCGAGCCAAAGCGGGTCAACTCGAACGCGGCGGGGTCCGGGGCGGGTCGCCTGGCCTTGGCCTTCGAGCCAAAGCGGCGTGGGTAGTACGTGGCGCCAGCTGCACGATCGCTCGGTTGCGAGTCGCATCCTGGGGCGGTTCGGACTGCCCCTCCATGGCGCCGTTCAGCGGTTTCTCCGAGATACCGATGGGGGCGGTGTTACGTGGAAACTCGCAGCCCCCGAGCCATCTGCCGCAGCACCCGAGCTGCTTCGGAAGCTCCGATTCGCCGCCAGAAGCTCGATTCCACCCCACCAGACCGGCGAGACGGGCCGTATCTCACCGTTACGGGCCCACCTGACGCGGGACTGATGATTTCGCCGCCCCTCTCCCACACGGTCGAGGCCAGCCTTCAACTTAGCACCGCCCCCATCGGTAAACCGGAATCGGTCGGCTCGCGCCGGCTCGCGACGTGCCGCGACGTTCAGCGGACGGCTCGCGCCGACCTGAGCCGGCTCCTCCACAGGTTCGGGGCCGGGCTAGGCACAGCTTCGGGCCGGCCTGGCACGGTTCGGGGAGTTCGGGCCGGGCTAGGCACAGCTTCGGGCCGGCCTGGCACGGTTCGGGGAGTTCGGGCCGGGCTAGGCACAGCTTCGGGCCGGCCTGGGCTAGCATCCACGTGGATCCGAGAATAGCCACGACATAGCCAGGGGCAGCGAATGAGGTACGAACTGGTTCGCGAGAGGGTGGCGGCGCTGCCCCGCGAATTACCGGCGGCGCCGGCGATCCTCACCCCGATCCGGCTCGACTCGCCCGAGGACTGGGGCCCATTAGCCGCCCCGGGAGAAGTCAATCGGCCCGACAGGTCCGGGCGTGGCCGCCCTGCAGCGGTGCTCGTGCTTCTCTTCCCCGACGCCGAGGGCCAGGCTCGTGTCCTGCTGACGGCCCGCGTCTCACACCTGAGCACGCATGCCGGCGAGATTAGCTTTCCCGGCGGATCCGCGGACCCGGACGACGTCGATCCGATCGCAACTGCCCTTCGTGAGGCGGCCGAGGAGGTCGGCCTCGACCCGGTCGCCTGCGGGTTGCGCGTGACCGGCGTCCT
>JANYJI010000225.1 GCA_025358525.1 Chloroflexota bacterium
GGGCCAGTCGGCAGAGGTGGTTGTGACGCCTGCCCCGGGCCGTTCCGCAGGCCGCAACGGAGACGCAACCAAAACCTCATATAGTTGCGGTATTTTAACCCAGAAGACCGCCAAAACCCTTGGATTGAAGGCAGAAAGGGCTGTAGACTTTAGAAGCTGCCAGTCAGCCAGCTGCCCCAGTTACAAGGTCATGGGTAGGTCGGGTTAGGGTAGTCGGTTCAGCCGACGTGATAGATGCCTTTGTAGCGCGGCAGAAGACGGTTCGTTTCGACGGATCGACGCTTCACCGGGACAGCAACGAAGCGGCTCCTTCGGGAGCCGCTTCGGTTTTAACCACCGGCGGGTAACGGTCCGCAGGTTGGTGGCCGCAACAGGCGCTCATCCGACATCCGGACCTGTTTGCAGCCCACGGCCATCACCGCGTCACCTCGAACAACGGGCGATTTCGACGGGTCGTGTATGATGAGCGCCTTCGTGAACGAATGGGCGCTACGGTCAGCGTCCCGGTAACGCACCGTCCGATCCCGATCCACTCCCTCGCCCTGACCGGCCCCGCTGAAGAACGCGGGTGGGCCAAGTCAGGAGCCTTCTACTTATGTCTTCCAATCAGCTCGGCCTTGTGTCCGAGCGTCCTTCGCCGCTCGACCAGCTACCGCCGGCACCTGAGGCGCCCGCATCGTTCGACCAGTTAGGCCTGACGCCCGAACTTCTACGCGTCGTGGCCGCGCAGGGCTACACCGAGCCGACGCCAGTCCAGGCCCAATCGATCCCGCTCGTCCTCGCGGGTCGCGATCTCCTTGCCGGCGCTCAAACGGGCACGGGCAAGACGGCCGCCTTCGTGCTCCCAATCCTCCAACTCCTCAATGCCAGCCGGCCCGCGCCGCGCCAGATGCCGGCCGGCCAGCATCGACCGCGTGGCGCGAGTGGTTTGCCGATCCGCTGTCTGGTGCTCACACCGACTCGTGAGCTCGCTCTCCAAATCGAGGAGAGTGTTCGGACCTACGGTGCCGAACGACCCATTCGCTCAACGACGGTCTATGGCGGGGTCGGCTTCCAGCCGCAGGTCAACGCCCTGCGTGGCGGCCCGGAAATCGTGGTCGCCACCCCCGGGCGACTCCTCGACCATGCGGGCCAGCGGACGATCGACCTCGGGTCGGTCGAGATCCTCGTCCTCGACGAGGCCGACCGGATGCTGGACATGGGCTTCATTCGCGACATCCGACGCATCCTCGAGCTGATGCCGGCGCGCCGTCAGAACCTGCTCTTCTCAGCCACGTTCTCGGACGAGATCAGGGAGCTGGCGAGCGGCCTGCTGCAGGACCCTGCTTACGTCCAGATCGCGCGCCGCAACGCCGTGATTGAACTCGTTCGACAGGTCGTTTACCCGGTGGATCGCGAACGCAAGCGCGAATTGCTGAGCCACCTCATTCGCAGCGGCCGGATCGACCGCGCGCTCGTCTTCACCCGGACCAAGCACGGCGCCAGCCGCCTGGCTGAGCAGCTTGGCCACGACGGGATCCTCGCCGCCGCAATCCATGGCAACAAGAGCCAGGGGCAACGAGTGCGGGCACTCGACGATTTTAAGACAGGGCGGGTCGCCATCCTGGTGGCCACGGAGGTCGCGTCACGCGGCCTGGACATCGACGGACTACCCCACGTCGTCAACTTCGAGCTGCCGATGGTGGCTCAGGACTACGTCCATCGCATCGGTCGCACGGGTCGTGCCGGCATGGAAGGCGACGCCGTGTCGCTCGTGTGTGTCGACGAGAACACGCTCATGCTCGATATCGAGACCCTGCTCCGCCAACGGATCGCCCGCGAGGTCATACCGGGCTTCGAGGTCGACCGTTCGATCGCGCGAGAGCCGATTCGCCAGCGCAGTGTCGGCGCCGGTCGACCGAACGTTGGTCGGCGCGCCATCGGGCCGCGTCCGACTGCGCCGACTGCTTTCCGCCAGCCCGCGCCGCGCGAGTTCCGTCCGGCTGCTTCGGTTGGGCCGCGCCAGGCCGCGACGAGGGAATTCCGCCGGCCCATGCCAAGCGATTTCCGGCAGTCCGGACCGAGCGCGCCTCGTCAGGCGGCGTCGAGCGATTTCCGGCAGCCCGCGCCGAGTGGCTTCAATCAGTCGGCCCCAGTCCAGCCTCGTCAGGCCGCGCCGAGCGGACCGCGCCAGTCGGTGGCTCCGGGTGGTTTCCGTCGACCTATACCGAACGATTTCCGTCAGCCGCCGCGCAGCGGGCCGCGCCCGGCCGCCCAGAGCGGTTTCCGCGGGCAATCCCCGAGCGGGTTCCAATCGGCAGACCGACCGGCGCCTCGACGCGATTTGCCGGCTCGGTACGACACCCCGAACCGTTACGACACATCGAGCCGGCCGGCGCAAGCGCCCGCAGGTCGATCGTACGATCGATCTGGGATCTCCGCCGGCAGGCCCGCTCCCTCCGCCGGCAGGCCCGCTCCCGGCGGTCATCGTCCAGTGGAACGCGGAGCGCCTTACGCCTCGCTGCCGGGCGAACGCATCGTGCGGCGCGGAGGCCGCTCGGCCTGAGTCTCGGCTGGGCCTGGGACGCCCAATGACGGGTCGAAGGGTCGACCGTTCGATCGCCCCTCGTCGGCGGGCCGCTGGGGGCGTCGCAAATGGACTACCTTGACCCGTGTGACCGCCACGCCCTCCCCTGAGCGCCTGCTCGAAGACCTAAACCCCGCGCAGCGCGAGGCTGTCACGACGACGTCTGGTCCGCTCGCGATCATCGCCGGGGCGGGCTCGGGTAAGACTCGGGTCATCAGCCGGCGGGCGGCGTACGCCATCGAGACCGGCGCGATCCCGGCCGATCAGATCCTGCTCGTGACGTTCACCGATAAGGCGGCGGGCGAGATGGTCGAGCGGATTGCCTCGCTCGGTCATCGCGGTGTATTGGCCCGCACGTTCCACGCCGCCGCTCTCGCCCAGCTGCGCCATTTCTGGCCGAGCCGCCATGACGGCGCGGCGCTGCCCGCGATCCTCGACTCCAAGCTGCGTCTGCTCGTGCCGCTCGTTGGCCGACTACCGGGCGGCTATCGCTTCACGCCGTCCAAGGACGTAGCCGACACGATCGAATGGGCCAAGGTCCGCCGCATCCGGCCCGAGCAATGGGTCCGCGAAGGCAGCGACCGAGCCCCAATTCCGGCCGAGCTATTCGCGCGCGTCTACCGCGACTATGAGCGAGCGAAGACGGCAGCCGGCCTGCTCGACTTCGAGGACATGCTCGTCCAGACGGTCGAGCTGCTGGAAGGCGACGCCGAGGCCGCCGCCCTGGTCCGATCGCGCAAGCGTTGGTTCAGCGTGGACGAATACCAGGACACGAATCCACTCTCCGAACGGCTCCTCGAGCTGTGGCTGGGCGAGTCGCGCGATCTGGCGGTCGTGGGCGACCCTGACCAGACGATCTACACCTTCACCGGCGCCACGCCGGCGTTCCTGCTCGGCTTCGCCGATCGACATCCCGGCACGCACGTAGTTACGCTCGTGGAGAACTACCGCTCGAGCCCGCAGATCCTCGAACTCGCCAACCGGCTCATCGCCGCCGGGGGCGTCGGCTCTCGCGGCGCGCTGCGGGCGACCCGGCCGGACGGGCCTCCGCCGTCTGTCCGGCGCTTTGCTGACACAGAGGCCGAGGTGCGCGATATCGTGGCCTGGACTCGGGCGGTCGCCGCGGCCGATGTGCCCCCCTCAGAGACAGCCGTGCTCGTCCGGATCAACGCTCAGCTGCCGGCCATCGAGGATGCGCTGACCCGCGCAAACATCGCCTTCACCGTCCGTGGTGTGCGGTTCTTCGACCGTCGCGAGATCCGCGAGGCGAGGCAACTCCTGCGTCGCGTTCGGCCGAAGGAGACGGGCGCGGAGTTGGTCGCCGCCGTCGAGGCGTTGTTCGTCGAGAAGATGGGCCTGGACGACGTGGCCTCCGATGCCGGCCGCGAAGGCCGCGAGCGGGCAGCCTCGCTGGAGTTGCTCATCGGCATCGTCGAGGACCTCGCCGCAGCGGACCCGGCCCTCGCGATCGACGCCGCCTTTGCGGAGTTCGACCGCCGTCAGGCCGCGGAATCAGCAGGCTCCACGGAAGGCGTCAACCTCCTGACGTACCACCGAGCCAAGGGCCTCGAATGGGACGCCGTCTACCTGCCGGGGCTCGATGAGGGCATGCTGCCGATCCGCCAGGCGAAGGAGGACGAGGAGGTTGCCGAGGAGCGACGCCTGCTGTATGTCGGGATCACCCGCGCCCGACGGCTGCTGGCCCTGTCGTCGTCGTCGCGCCGACCTTCGAGGTTCCTGGCGGCTCTGGATCCGGCGAAGCCGAAGGCGGCCCGTCCGGCGGGGGCGGTGGGACGTGCGACCGGCCGCGTCCGCGTCCTGCCCGGCCCGCCCGTGGCCACGGCCGTTGCTCCTGACGACACGCTCCTCGAAGCGCTCCGCCGCTGGCGCCGCGAGCGCGCATCGGAGGGCGGCGTGCCGGCCTACGTCGTCTTCCACGACACGACCCTCGCCGAGATCGCCGACTCGCACCCCCGCACCCTGCCGGCTCTTCGCCGCATCCGCGGCATGGGCCCGACGAAGCTCGAACGCTACGGCGCGGAAATCCTCGCTGTCATCGAGGCCGAGGGTTAGCGGCTGATCGAGCGGTAGCGGCGCACGGCCAGAGGAGCGAACACCGCCAGCAGGATCGCCATCCAGATCAACGTCAGGAGGACCGGATGCTCGGCCGGGAAACCCGAGGCCGCGTACGGGTTGGGATTGCCCCACAGCTGGCGGGTTGCGGCGGTGATAGCGCTGACCGGGTTCCACTCGGCGATCGGCCGCAGCCAGGACGGCAGGGTCTGCGTCGGTACGAATACATTCGAGAGGAAAGTGAGCGGCAGGATGGCAATGAACGAGACCTGCTGGGCGACCTCGACCGCCGGCACCGAAAGACCCAGCCAGACGCCAATCCACGACATCGTGAAAGCGAAAAGCAGCATCAGCCCGACGCCCTCGAGGAGAGCGACGATGCCGGTGTGGACCCACCAGCCGACCGCCACTCCGGAGATCATCAGCACGATCAGGATGGCGCCGTTGTAGACCACGTCGGAGAACGTCCGCCCGGTGAGCACCGCCGATCGGGCCATCGGGAGCGAGCGGAACCTGTCGATGATCCCTTTGTTGATGTCATCGGTCATGCCGACGGCCGTCGTCGCGGCCGCGAAAGCAAGCGTCTGGGCGAAGATGCCGGGCATGAGGTACTCGCGGTAGGATCCCCCGCCCGGCAATGGGATTGCGCCGCCAAACACGAACGCAAACAGCAGCACGAACATGATCGACTGCAGGATCGCGAAGATGGCCAGTTCCGGGATCCTCGGAATCCGCTTGAGGTTGCGCCAGGCGACGATGAGCCCGTCGCTAAGGGCCTGGTTTATGCCGCCCCTGCCCAGGGCCGGCTCGACCTTCGGCGTCATGTTCTCCTCCCGGTTTCCATTTTCGCGCCCAACGGCTCGTCGTCCGCGGCCGCGCGCTCAGCGGCGTGGCCAGTCAGCGCCAGGAAGACGTCGTCGAGGGTTGGCCGGCGCAGGCCGATGTCGTCGATCTCGATCCCGGCCTCGTCGAAGTCGCGGACGACCTGAACGAGCCGCTCAGCACCGCCGTGGGAAGGCACCGTCAGGCGGCGGGTGTGCTCGTCGAGCGTCCAGTCGTCCTCCCCGCCTCTGGTCAGCACCTGGACCGCCCTGGTGATGTCCTCCCGACTGCAGACGACAACCTCGATGCGCTCACCGCCGACCTGCGACTTGAGTTCGTCAGCAGAACCCCGGGCGATGATCCGACCGGCGTCGACGACCGCGATCTTGTCGGCCAGCTCGTCGGCTTCCCTCCAGGTACTGGGTCGTGAGAAGCAGCGTGGTGCCCTCCCGGACGAGCCGTCGGATGACGTCCCACATGCCGAGGCGGCTGCGCGGGTCCAGGCCCGTCGTCGGCTCGTCGAGGAAGAGGACCCTCGGCTGCCCGATGAGCGCGCTCGCGAGATCGAGCCTGCGGCGCATTCCGCCCGAGTATGTCTTCGCCGTTCGGTCGGCCGCATCGGCCAACTCGAACTGCTCGAGCAGCGCTCCGGCCCGCCGACGGACCTCCGGACCACGGAGCTGGTAGAGCCGGCCGAACATCGTGAGGTTCTCTCGGCCCGTCAGGTTCTCGTCGATCGCCGCGTACTGACCGGACAGCCCGATGATCGAGCGGACCGCCTGAGCCTGACGGACGACGTCGAACCCGCCCACCGACGCATGGCCGGCGTCGGGCCGCAGTAGCGTCGCCAGGATGCGCACCGCGGTGGTCTTGCCGGCCCCGTTCGGCCCGAGCAGACCAAGGACGGTGCCCTCGTCCACTTCAAGGTCGACGCCGTCCAAGGCGCGGACGGAGCCGCCGCGAGAGCGGTAGACCTTGACGAGGCCCTCCGCCGCTATAGCTCTACCGGCGGCCGGGGCGACTGCTCGAGAGGACGTCATGATCGCGGCTATTCCTCTATGCGGGGCTACATCGAGCGAGGGCGTGGCGGCCCAACTGGTGTCAAATGAGAGCGCCTCGAGAACTGTAGGGGGCCGCCCATGCCTCGACTAGGGGATGACAGCTGCGTTCCGTACAGTGGAGGTGAGACTCCGACTCGATCGATCGGACGTGCTGGCTGGGTCTGCATGGGCAAGCTTCACCCAGCGAGACCGCTCGGGCAGGTTGGCCCAATACGTTCGGTCGGAGATCACGATTGGCCCCCGTGGACGGATACCGACGATCGTCGCGGCATAGGAGCACCTGACACATGAGGTTCTTTTTCGGATACCACTCGCCCAGCTTCAGCTAACCCGGGGTGCCGGACAACGCCCGCTTCGAGGGCCTGGTGGAGATCGTGCTCGCGGTCGAGAGCGCCGGCTTCGACCTCGTCACGACCATGGACCACTTCTATCAGATCGGCGTTGCCGGACGTGAGGAGGAGCCGATGCTCGAGGTCTACTCCACCCTGGCCGCGCTCGCGGCGCGCACCAGCCGAGTCAGGCTCGGAGCGATGGTTAGCACTACCGCATCCACCAGGCCCTCAACCGCCCGCCGCCTCGGCGGCCCGGCGGACCGGCGATTCTCATCGGCGGTAGCGGAGAGCGCAAGACGCTACGACTCGTCGCCCGCTACGCCGATATGTCGAACTGGTGGGGCTCGCTCGAGGAACTAAACCACAAGAACGAGGTGCTCCTGCGGCACTGCGAGGCGGAGGGCCGGGATCCCTCGACGATCCTCCGCACGATAATGGCCCCCGTCTTCCTCGTCCCGGGTGCGGCCCATGCCGCAGCCGCGCTCGAGCGTCTGGCGCCGGAGCGTCGCGCCACGGTCAAAGTGGCGACGCCGGCCCAGGCCGCAGACATCCTCCAGTCGTATATCGAGGCAGGCTTCAGCGGCTTCATCTTCCGCAACACGGAACTCACGCCGGATTCGATTCCTCTGGCTGGAGAGCTCATTCGTCTGATGTCCTGAGCGCCGGCGTCGGCCGGGCGATGCCTCAGAGAGGACCGTCCCCTCGGACTCTGCGGCACTGCTATTCTTGCCTCCCGCGCGGTCGGCCGATCCGGCCCGCCGTGGCGAGTCGTGCGCTTGTAGCTCAGCGGATAGAGCGTCGGCCTCCGAAGCCGAAGGTCGCAGGTTCGAATCCTGTCGGGCGCACCAGTCTTTTGCCTTTTACGAGCGCAACCCCAGGCTGGCTCCGTGGGCGTGGGCGACCGGCGTGAGACGCGCCCGACCGGACGTCCGGCCCGCAACGACGATCAGCTGGCAGATCGCGTACAGTCAGGTTGCCCCGGTGGTATCCCTACCGGGGCGTCAGTCCGCCGGACGCCAGACCTACGAGAGCCGGCTTCTCGGTCATGCACGTCAGACCGCGCGCCGTGCCCCTTCACGAGAAAGTGGTCAGCGCCGCGCGAATGCGCTCCACCATCTCGTGGTACTCCCGAGCGTCGAGAGTGACTCGATTGAGCCATCCTGCCCAGACGGGTTGGCCCCACCGCGGGTCAGTCCGATAACGAGGGAAGAGATGCCAGTGCAAATGCGGTCCGCCGTTGCCGAGACACTCGTAGTTCATGTGGTCGGGCTGGAATACCGACCGCAGTGCATTGCCCGCCCGTCGTAGGTCGTGGAGGAAGGCGCCATATTCATCGGCTGGCAATTGCGCTAGATCGGTCGCATGGTAGGGATCGAATATCAAGTAGCAGTAACCGCGAAAGCGTTGATCTCTAGCGAGATAGAGCGTCGATATGCTCAAGGCTGCGATCGTGAACTTGTAGTCGTTGACGGCCGGCTGGGGTCCGCAGAGTGGACAGTTGACGCCATCGAGTAACTCAGTCCACGTCGCCACGTGATCCTGCTCAGGCACTCGACCTCCTCTGCTGCCCGCGACAACTGCGACAACCAAGCCAATGCTAGCGCGGCCTCGTCAAAGTCGGAAGCCGGTCAGGAGTCAGACCGACACTATACGGGTGAAGTTCCGTCACTCCCTGGCCAGGTTGGCGGTGGCCTTCTTGACTGAGTGTCTTCTTGACTGAGCGGGCAGGCTGATACCCTCGTCGGCGGCTGTCGGCTTGGAGCCCCAAGCCGACTTCCTCAGGCGTCATGCTGCCGATGCCGGTGCGCCGAGACTGATGCGGGCCGCATTGGCGTTCGGAATCGAGGGCCGCCGTGCACAGCCGCCACCAAGATGGGGGATCGAAACGATGATCAGACATGAAACCGCCGGGATCGTGCCGCGTTCTCGTGCTAGCTTCCCGGCCCTGGCGAGCCTGTTTGTTGCCTTCGTCGTAGTGGCATGTTCCGGAACCGGTACCACGTCATCTCCGACCGGTGGGTCGAGTCCGACAGGGTCGACCAGCGCGAGCGCGCCGCCGAGCCCGAGTCGGACGCTGGCTCCATCCGCGTCCGCCACTGCTTCGTCTCGATTCACCACCACCGGATCGATGACCGTCGGTCGCGATGGGCACACCGCCACACTCTTGTCCGATGGACGCGTCCTCATCGCCGGCGGCTTGAGCAATGCGGCCGACGGACTCTCCTCGGCCGAACTGTATGACCCCAAGACCGGGGCGTTCAGTCCCACGGCATCAATGGCCGTCACTCGCTGGCTGCACACTGCCACTCTGCTGCAGGACGGCCGGGTGCTCATCGCTGGAGGCTACGACGCCGATGACTTCGAGGGCACCGGCATTTCCGTGCCCGGTCGATCCGGTCCCGCGATCACCGCGGGAGTCTCCGACCAGCGACATGTTGCCGAGCTATATGACCCGAAGACCGGCACTTTTGGCCGCACTGGCTCGATGGCCATCGATCGCTATGGACAAACGGCGACTCTGCTCCATGACGGCCGCGCCCTCATTGTCGGCGGTCAAAACTTGAAGGCCGGTATCTTCGCGAGGGCCGAGTTGTATGACCCAAAGACAGGCATTTTCAGCGCCACGGGCTCGTTGAGTACTTCGCGTACCGGCCACACCGCGACCCTTCTCTCCGATGGGGCGGTTCTGATCGTGGGTGGCTACAATTCGGCGGGGTTCTCTCTCGCCTCAGCCGAGCTATATGACCCGACGACCGGCAAGTTTAGCCTCACCGGCTCTACGTCAGTCGTTCGGACCGAGCACACCGCGACCGTGCTCGCTGACGGGCGCGTCCTGATAGCGGGAGGATTCGCCGCCAACGGCGACAGGAACAACGCCTATGCCTCGGCCGAGCTCTACGACCCCAAATCGGGCACTTTCAGCCGCACGGCGTCCATGACTACCGGTCGCACCGGCCATGCGGCGACGCTGCTAGGAACTGGCCAGGTTCTGCTTACGGGCGGCGACGTCGCAGGAGCAGGGAAGGCCGAGAACACGGCCGAACTGTATGACCCAGCGAGCGCCTCCTTCAGCCCGACCGACGGCATGGACGACCCACACGACACCTCAACCCGGCTGTCCGACGGTTGCGCCCTCATCACCGGCGGTACCAAAAGCGTCGTCGGCGGCTCTGAGTCTCTCGCCACGGCGGAGTTGTATCGGCCCTAGGGCCGCCAATCTCGTACGGGTTCGAAAACGGCAGCGCCTGCCAGATACGAGAACGTGCGGCTGTCACGTCGGGATGACTGCTTGAGGCCGTTGCCCGTCGACAATGGGCGACGGGGCTGATTGCCCGAGCCACGCCGTGCCGTCGAACCCTACGATTCGGGCTGCCCGACCCCTGCGGAACCAACTGACTTAGGCAGAAGGGCGCGCGCATCTACAAACCCACCCCAGCCGTTCATGGCTCGTATCAGCGCCCAATCCCCGACGTGGCTTTCGACCATGAGCGGGACGTTGCCCGGGATCATCAACATTGGGGGCAGGGTGGGATTCGGCTGTGCCCAAGACGGCAAGCCAGCAGGAGGGGTCAGGTGTGTCGGGTTCCAAAAGGGCACCAGCCGCATGCGGACCTGCTTGGCAAGGGCCCAGACAATCGCGGCCCCGGCGATCGCTCCCCCTAGCCCGAAGGGATAGACCGCCAGGAGTGGCGTTCCACGGCCCAATATCGCGTAGCCAATGATGAATCCGGCGAATTCACCTCCAAACCACAGCCCCACAGTCATCCACCTGTAAGGCCTGCCGCTCTGGCCTTTGTGCTCGACGATCCCACCGATGCGCTTGGCCAGGAGATACACGATCACGATCTCGAACACACCGTTCCTCCGACAAGTGACCGACCCGAGTGGTCCGGCCGACTTGGGCAGGATACCTGCACGACCAACTCACCAGGGCGCCATGCGCTGGGCACACGCCACATTTGTTGGCTCACTGCTAAAGTGGTCACGAGTGAGAGGCGAGGAGGTCGAGAGCGTATGCGCATGGCGGAACTGAAGGCCGGCTGGGCGATCCTCGGCAATGACGGACGCCGCTTTGGCACCGTCCAGCAAGTGGGCCAGAACTACATCCTCGCCTCGAGACCCGGTCTCCTTGGCCATCTCTACGTTCCCGCGTCGCACGTCGCCAATGTCGAGCACGAGGTGGTGCACCTCAACCTCGCCAAAGGCGAGGCGGATGCGATGGGCTGGGAGCAGCCGCCACGGGACCAGGACGCACTGGAGACGTCGCCAGAAGCCGACCTGCATAGGCACATCTGACCGAGCTCGCCCGTGGGACAAGACGGTGCGTTCCAGGCCCGACGAATGAATCTGCGACCCAGCTCGGCACAATAATCCGTGCTGCGGAACGGCGGGTGCAAAAACGCTCGCCCCGACGATAATCACCTCATTGGCTCGCGCTCCTAGCCCTCGCCCGGAGCGTGGGGGCGGTTTGGCCCAGGTGAGTCGGACCGCCGTTCGTCTTTTGTCTCCCAGTCCGCATTTTATGGAGGATAGGCAGTTATGGGCATCATCGCGTGGATCGTTTTCGGAGCCATCGCCGGCTTCATCGCCAACCTGATCATGGGCACCCGCGAGGGACTCGTCATGACGGTCGTCCTCGGCATTGTCGGGGCCGTGGTCGGCGGGTTTATCGGGGGCACCGTCCTGCACGTTGCGGACATCACCGGCTTCAACACCGAGAGCATGGTCGTGGCCGTGATCGGCGCGGTCATCGTGATCGCCGTCGCTCAGGCGATGAATGGCCGGCGCAGCGCCCGACTTTAAGGGTTTAGCCCGCTGGAACCGCTCTGCGCCCACACTAGGATCGGTCTCGGGACCGGGGCTGATTGAAGTGCGGGTGATTTCGGGCGGCGACAAGCCTATAGCTCGCGGGGACGCCTAAACTCAGCGTCAGGCCCCGCATCAAACTGAGGCACACAGCCCCGGCAAGGCCCCAGATTTGATTGGGAGGAGTACACGATGTCCGTTTCCGATGTCCGTCAAGCCAGCAGCGACATGTCCAAGACCGTGATCGATGCGGCCGCCGAGCTCGCGACTAAAGCGCAGGATGGCGCCGCGGCGGCGCTGGCGGGTGCCCGGGCCACCGCCGACGAGGTGGGCACACGACTGCCCAGCATCGCGTCGGCCGGCGCCGAAGGAGCTGCCGAATCCATGAGAATGCTCCAGGAGTTGTCCGATCCGAGGCTCCAACTTCTGATGGCCTTCTCCGTGGGTGTCGGGGCAGGACTCTGGATGGCAGGTGCGCCGCGTCTTGTCACCCTTGCGGCATTGTCTCCCGCGCTGGTGGTCGGAGTCGCGATCGCATCCCGCAAGCAGAGCCGTGGTCACCGCCGGTAGCTCTGGATAGTCGCGGCTGGCGCTAAAGCATGGCCATTTTGGCGATGCTGTTCGCGGCCATCGGGAAGCAGGCGGGCCGTGTGCTGACGACGGCTCTCGGCTGGGCCAGCACACTGCTCTTCGGCCGCGTCCCCCGACAGAAGCAGCTCCTCCTGTCGCTGATCACGCTGGGCTCGCTGGCGTGGGCCGTGATGCTCCTCGGCATCGTACTGCCCACCGTGGGAACGTTCCTGCTGACGGCGCTGCCGCTACCCGACTTCATCGAACAGAACTGGGTGCGCCTCGCGATGCTGATCGCGGCGCTCGTTATGCCCCTGCTGGTCGGCCTCGGTGGGCTGTTCATGGTTGACGCAGGGAGCCGGCCCACAGGCGTCGAGGCGGCGCGGCAGGTGCTGCGGGGCTACCCGATCTCCTTCCTGCTCGCGTTCACGCTGATCTTCCTTGCGATCGTAGGGTTGGTACGCAAGAGCCGGACCCTCGCCCGTCGCTGGACCGACGCACACATCCCGATCGTGGTCCACGCCGGCGGCTACGCGACCATGGTCGACGACCTCGAGAAGGCCCTCTGCCAATCAGGCTTGACGGTCGAGCGCCGCCCGGGGGCGTCGCTCCTCGCCGTGCCCGCGCGGCTGGTCGGACGGGTCGCTGGCGGCGGCGTGCGGGCCCTCGTCCCGGACCAGCTGACGACGCTCTATTCGACCGCCCTGGAGGTTGAGTTGTACCCCTCGGACATCGCAATCTCAGGCAAAAAGGTGGCCGTAGCTCGCGCGCGCGCCGCGATCGCGAGTCGGCTGACCGCGACCGCCGCGTACATGACGACCTCCAAAGAAGCTCAGGCAGTCGAAGACCGGCTGGCGGGAATTATCGGAGCCGGAGGTCGGACCCACCAGGAGGGACAGCCAGGCCGCTCGGAAGGGCAGATCGAAGAGTTGCGCGCGATCGACACCACGCTCGCCACCCTCGACGTCGACTACGCCGAGTGGGAAGTCCTGTACCGGATGCGTCTCCAGATCGAGCGTGATCTGCTGGTCGGCTCACCGGTGGGCCAGGTCTTGCACCCCCCAGCGTGACGCCAGCCGGCTAGCGCTGGACCGCCAGGCGGTCCGCAGTCTGGGCCGCCTAGGACGGAGCGGAGCGGAACTCGACGGCTCACCTCAACGGTTCGGCGGCGGATCTTGCCACCACTCGTCGCCCTGCTCAAAGGCAGCGGCCACCATGCCATCCCGTAACCCTTCGGGGATCACGGTCAACTCGTGGAGACCGTAGTAGGCCAGGATCGCGGCGATGATCAGCAAGCCGGGCGGGAGAATCTGTATCCGAGCCGGATCTTCACCGCTGCGCCGGGCGAGCTTGCGGGCCGGTTCTGCCAGCAGACGGGCCGCGATCACCGAGAGCTCGGCCATGGTCAGACGTCGGTCGCCGGAACGACCCTTGGTCCGCTCGAGGGCGGCGAAGTTATGGGCTGAGCCACCGGTGGCCCAGGCTCGGGTGGGCTTGCCGACCGGGGCCAATGAGAGGGCGGACCCGATACGGGCGCCACCAAGCGCCCAACTGAGGGCCTCGGGCGGATCGCCGCGAAGCTCGGCCCCGAGCAAGGCAGCTCCGACCGGCAGTGACGCCGACGCGACGCCAACGTGGCCAACAGTCAGGGTCAGCTCGGTAGAGGCGCCGCCCGAGTCGATGAGTAGCTGCGATCCAACAGGGTCGAGCCGTCGAACGGCACCGACGAGGCCGAGGGCGGCCTCTCGGGAGCCCGAAAGGATACGCACTGGCTCGCCCAGCTCACTTGACAGTCGCTCGATGAGGGCCGGCCCGTCGCTTGCACGACGCAATGCCTCGGTCGCCCCGATGACGACGCGGTCACTCCTTCTACGGGCGAGCTTGAGATAGCTAGTCAGGCTCGCCTCGAGTCGCTTGGATGCCCGCTTGCCGATTTGTCCTGTCGTCCCGACCTGCCGGCCGAGCTCGATAAGTTCGCCCCGTTGCTTGACGCGGCTAACGAGCGGGCCGTCGGGCGAAGTTGAGACGTCGGCGATGAGGATGTGGACCGTGTCGCTGCCGATGTCGATAGCTGCTATACGGACGGGCTTGCTCAAGCCTTGACCTCCTGTCCTGAAGATGGGTCGGCGAGAACGTCGGCCAACCGGCGGGTGCCGATTGCCGCGGGCAAAACCGTGAGGCATCCGGCGAGCACGATCGCGGCCGCGACAGCCGGTGACAGCACGCCGTTTCCCAGGCCGAGGGAGGCGGCCGCGGCCGGCAGACCGAGCTGAGCGGCAGCAGCCAAACCGAATCCACTCCTCGGAGGGGGCGCCACGACTCGGCTTGCGGCCAGGTGAATTGCCAGACCGGCTGCGGCCAATACGAGGGCAAGCAAAATGGCGGACGGATCGCCGGCCAGCGATCGGAGGTCCAGTTCGGACCCAATGAGCACGAAGAAGGCCGGCACGAAGAAACCCTCAGCTATGCCCGAAAGCTGCACCTCGAGGCGGGTCGGCTCGCGCAGCCGAGCCAGGATAAGACCCGCGCCGAAGCCCGCGAGGAGGGTCGAACCACCCGTTCGAGTCGCGATGAGCGAGAGGACGACGAGCACCAGCAGCGTCACCCGCAGCTGGAGCGCCCAGCCTCGTGTCAGCGACCGGTCTCGCAGCGTCAGGGCAGGCCGGGAGTGTCCGAACCGCTGGCCCAGCCACAGGGCTGCGATCGTGGCGAGGACGATAAGCGCGTCGCCTCCGAGGGCCCCGGGGATCTTCGCGGCCCCGATGAGGGTGAGGGGCATGAGGAGGACCGTTAGCACGTCGGCCAGAGGGATCCAGACGAGCAGCAGCCCAACCCGCGGCCCGATCAGGCCGCGCTCTTCGAGGATCGGAAAGGCTACGGCGGCCGAGCTTCCGGCGAGGAGGACTGGGAACAGGAGAGAAGGAGCGCT
>JANYJI010000231.1 GCA_025358525.1 Chloroflexota bacterium
CGCCACGTCGCCATCATCATGGATGGCAATCGGCGCTGGGCGAAAGGGCGCGGCTTGCCCGAGATGGACGGCCACGCTGCTGGCGTGGAGGCGATCCGCGAGATCATCCGCCACACCGTCCGGCGGGGCGTCGAGGTCCTCTCGCTTTATGCCTTTAGCCGGGAGAACTGGGCTCGCTCGGACGATGAGGTTGGCGGCCTCTTCTTCCTTCTCGAGAAGGTCCTTCGCAATGAAACCGACGAGTTGAAGGCCCAGGGTGCCCGGGTTCGACTCCTGGGTAGGATGGCTGAATTGCCACCTGAGACCCGCACGTCGATCCAGCAGGCCCTCGATGCCACCATCGAAGGCAAGCGTTTACAGCTCAACATCGCCTTCAACTACTCGGGCCGGACCGAATTGGTCGATGCCGCCCGCGGGCTCGTGGCCCGTGGGCTTCGACCCGAGGAGATAGACGAGGACATGTTGGCCGGGTCGCTTTACACCGCCGGTTTGCCCGACCCCGACATGGTCATTCGAACTGGCGGTGACCAGCGCCTATCGAATTTCCTGATCTGGCAAGCTGCCTACGCCGAGATCTACTTTTGCCCGATCCTTTGGCCCGATTTCGGCCCGGCTGCCCTGGACGAGGCGATAATCGAGTTCGCCAGACGCCAGCGCCGGTTCGGCCGCTAGCGACCCGATGCGTCAGAGGGCGCTAAGCGCCGCCATCTTCGTTCCGCCGCTCCTGGTGGTGGTCGCCATCGGCGAACCGTGGTTCGGGGCGTTGATCGCCGTGTTCGTGGCCGTGGCCGCGCGCGAGGCGGCACGGCTGGTCCGCGGCGCCGGCTATCCGGCGATTGACGTTCTTGCCGTGGTCGGGGCTCTTGCCGTGGCCGCGGACGTGGCCTCACCCCAGCCCCTCCGCCCGTATGCCGACCTGCTGGTGGCCGTCACTCTGATCGGGGCCGGCGTTGTCGCTTTCGCGCAGAAGGACACCACGGTCGGCCTTGGGGCGTGGATCGGGACGACCTTCACTGCCGTCTACGTGGGCATGCTCGGTTCGTTGGTCAGGCTCGGGCAGATCGTTCCGCCGCTCCCGCCAAGCGCGCCGGCGGCCGGGCTTGGAGCTGAACGTGGCTGGATCCTGCTCGTCATCCTGCTCGTTTGGTCGTTCGACACCGGCGCGTACTGCGTCGGCATCGCCCTCGGCAAGCGCAAGTTCCTCGTCCACATCTCCCCGTCCAAGAGTTACTGGGGCCTTTTCGGGGGCGTGACCGCCTCTACGGCCGTGGCCGTGGCCGGGCTCTGGGCTCTGGGCCAACCGGCGGTTCTGGGCTTGATCCTCGGACCGGCTATAGGGCTGCTGGCCCAAGCCGGCGACCTGGCCGAGTCGCTCTTGAAGCGCGCTGCGGGCGCCAAGGACTCCGGCGGGCTGATCCCTGGCCACGGCGGCATACTGGACCGCGTGGACTCGTTCATCTTCGCGGCGCCGGCCGCCGCTCTCTTCGTGACAGCGTTGGTTCGCTGACGTGGCTCCTTCGGCGGGGCAGGGGAGTGCCGGCAAAACCGAAAGCCCCATCCGCGTAGCTCTGCTTGGTTCAGGCGGCTCCATCGGGCGCCAGGCCGTTGACGTGCTACTGCGCCACCCCGACGCGTTCAAGGTCGTGGCCCTGGCTACCGGCTCTCAGGCCCAGATTCTCGAGCAGCAGGCCAGACAACTGCGGCCGACTGTTGTCTCGCTGGCCGATGCCAGAGCTGCGTCACGGCTGGACCTTCCGGCGGGAACGGAATTCATCGGCGGCCCAGAAGCGCTCGAAGCGATTACCACGCGTCCGGACGTTGATCTTGTGATCGTTGCCACGGGCGGGTTGGTCGCGCTGCGTTCCGTCCTGGCGGCCCTGGAGGCGGGCAAGATCGTGGCCACGGCCAACAAGGAGACGCTGGTTGCGGGCGGCCACCTGGTCATGCCACTCGCTCGCAGGCTGGCGGCCGGGGTCGCCGCTTCGGCCGGCGTCACCGGCGACCGGCATCATCCTCTGGCAAGCCCCCTGGGCTGGCTCCGCCCGATCGACTCGGAGCATTCGGCCATCTGGCAGTGTCTGGTGGGCGAGGACCACACGGCCATCGAGCGCCTGGTTCTGACCGCGTCCGGTGGCCCGTTCCTGAATTCGACTGCTGCGGAGCTGACGGCAGCGACACCTGAGCGGGCCCTTCGCCATCCCACCTGGACGATGGGTGCGAAGATCACGCTCGACTCCGCCACGCTCGCCAACAAGGGTTTGGAGATCATCGAGGCACGCTGGCTGTACGATGTGCCACTCTCGAAGATCTCGGTGGTCATCCACCCGCAAAGCGTCGTCCATTCGGCAGTTCTTTTCGTGGACGGCTCAATGAAGGCACAGCTGGGGACACCGGACATGCGACTTCCCATCCAGTACGCGCTTACGTACCCGCAGCGGATTCCCTCGTCCGCGGCGGCTGTGGATCTGATTGCCGTCGGCCGCCTCGAGTTTCGCGCCCCGGACGAGCAGCGCTTCCCGGCCCTTCACATCGCTCGCGAGGCGGGCCTGGCAGGTCCCCGTGCCAGCACGGCCCTAATATCCGCCGACGAGATCGCCGTGGCCAGGTTCCTGGGCGGCAGTCTGGACTTCAATGGCATTCCGCGCCTCCTCGGCGCCGCGGTCGAACGGTTTGGCGTGTCCCCTCCGGGTGAGTCGGCCGAACCGTCGCTCGATCAACTCGTCAGTCTGGACGCCGAAGTCCGGAGCTTTGCGGAGTCTTATCGATGAGTCTCGTTGGCTTGGTTTCTGGGATTGGCGGCGTTGTCGGGCTGTTTCTGATCCTCATACCGCTGGTCCTCCTCCATGAGTTCGGCCACTTCATCATGGCCCGCCTGGCCCGCATCCGGGTTCTCGAGTTTGGGCTGGGCTTTCCGCCCAGGGCCAGAGTCCTCGGCCACGACCACGAAACGGAGTACACGCTCAACTACCTGCCGATCGGGGGCTTCGTTCGGCTTGAGGGCGAAGAGACTGACTCCGATGATCCTCGCGCCTTCACCAACTCCTCACTGCCCAAGCAGCTGATCGTTCTCGCGGCCGGCGTGGCCATGAATCTGCTGGTCGCCGTATTCCTGTTCTTCGTCGTCGCCTGGGCCTTCAACCCGGTCATACAGACGACCATAGGCGGGGTCCAGGCCGGCTCACCGGCAGCGACAGCCGGCCTACAGGCTGGCGACTCGATCGTATCGATCGATGGCCGTACCTATCGAAAGCCGTCGGTGCTGGAGTTTTCCAACGCGGACTTTACCGACTCCTGGCGCCAGGATCTGCTGAGTCATGCCGGCCAGACCGTCAACATCATCGTTGCGGATGCGAACGGCAAAGAACGCACTGTTGTGGTGACGCTGCGTGTGCCCACTGCTGAGAAGGCGGGCGCCCTCGGAGTGTCGATGGGCGGTTCCTATGTCACCACTGCCGGAGATCCAGTCAGCGCGGCCGGATTGGCGGTCTCGGGCACGGGGCGGGCAATGAACCTGTTCCTCGGCGCCGTCGGTGACATCGGCAAGCAGCTGGCGACCAACCCATCCCAAGCCCCGCCCGGCGTCCAGGGGCCGGTCGGCATGGCGGCCGACATCGCTTCGGTCGTTAGCCAGCCCAACGCCCTCATGATTCTGCTTCTCCTTGCCGGCGTCATCTCAGCCAACCTGGCCCTGGTGAACGTGCTGCCACTACCGGTGCTCGACGGCGGCAAGATGGTAATCATGGTCCTCAAGCGGCTCTTCGGGTCGAAAGGCGTCGGCGCTTTCGAGGCCTTCGCCTACGTCGCCAGCTTCGCCCTGCTCCTGGCCTTCATGGGCTGGATTACCTTCTTCGACATACTTCGAGTGAGCGGCCAATAGGCCATGGATGCTCCCGATTTCGCGTCCCGAAGAGGATCGGTTGCCGTTGACGTAGGCGGGGTCATCGTCGGCGGCGGCCACCCGATCGTCGTCCAGTCCATGACGAACACGGACACCGCCGATGCCGACGCGACGGCGATCCAGGTCGCCCGGCTGGCCCATGCCGGCTCCGAGTTGGTCCGGATCACCGTGAACAACGAGGCTGCTGCCGCCGCGGTACCGGTAATCGTGCAAAAGGTCCGCGGGCTCGGGGTCGACGTTCCGGTCGTGGGTGACTTCCACTACAACGGTCACAAGCTGCTCACCGAATACCCCGAGGCGGCCAAAGCGCTGGCCAAGTACCGGATCAACCCCGGTAACGTCGGCTCAGGACGCCACCACGATGATCATTTCGAGGCGATCGTGCGCGTCGCGATCCAGAACGAGAAGCCGGTCCGGATCGGGGTTAACTGGGGCTCACTCGACCAGGCCGTCCTGGCCGAACTGATGGACGCCAACGCGCGCCTGCAGGAGCCGAGGGAGGCGCGTCAGGTCATGATCGAAGCCATGGTCGAGAGCGCCCTCCGATCGGCCGAATTGGCGGAGGCGACCGGCCTGGGGCACGACCAAATCATACTGTCGGCCAAAGTTTCCGGCGTCCACGACCTGGTCGATGTCTATCGGCGCCTGGCCGTGCGCTGCGACTACCCGCTCCATCTGGGCCTCACGGAGGCCGGTATGGGCATGAAAGGGATCGTGGCCTCGACCGCGGGGCTGTCAATCCTCCTCGGCGAAGGTATTGGCGACACCATCCGAGTCTCGATCACCCCGGAGCCGCTCGGTGATCGGACCGAGGAAGTGGCCGTCGCCCAGCAGGTCCTGCAGTCGCTCGGGCTGCGTTCTTTCATGCCGCAGGTCTCGTCCTGCCCAGGCTGCGGTCGAACGACCAGCACCTACTTCCAGGAGCTGGCCCGCGACATCCAGAACTACCTGCGCGACCAGATGCCCCTGTGGCGGGAACGACACCCCGGCGTCGAGGAGCTGCGCGTGGCGGTGATGGGCTGCGTCGTCAACGGCCCGGGCGAGTCCAAGCACGCCGACATCGGCATCAGCCTGCCGGGCACGTTCGAGGAGCCGGTGGCGCCGGTCTTCATCGACGGCGCGTTGGACCGCACCCTACGCGGCGACCACATCGTCGCAGAGTTCGAGGCGATCCTGGACCAGTATGTGGAGCGGCGATTCCCGTCGCCGGGGCACGGCGCTAGTCAGACTCAGTAGCCGTTGCCTCTGTTGCCGCCGTTGTTGCAGGCCGCGACTTGCCCCTAGTTCGCCCCAACGGCTCAGGCGTTACGATTGCGCGAAAGCAGCGCGGTCGGTTCGTCCAGAGGAGGAATAGGGTGCCCAAAGAGGGTTTCGTCACCAGCATTACCCGCCAGTCCGAAGACTTCCCGGGTTGGTATAACGATGTCGTCCTGAAGGCGGAGCTAGCCGACTACTCCCCAGTTCGCGGCTGCATGATCATTCGCCCGTACGGCTACGCCATCTGGGAGTCGATGCAGGCCGAGCTGGATGGTCACATCAAGCGGACCGGCCACAGCAACGTCTACTTCCCGCTTTTCGTGCCGAAGTCGCTACTGGACAAGGAAGCCGCGCATGTCGAGGGCTTCAACCCGCAAGTCGCATGGGTCACGCACGCGGGGGGGAAGCCGCTCGACGAGTGGCTGGCGATCCGGCCCACCAGCGAGGCGATCATCGCCGACAGCGTGAAGGACTGGATCCATTCTTATCGCGACCTGCCGCTGCTAATGAACCTCTGGAACAACGTCGTCCGCTGGGAGTTGAGAACGCGCCTCTTCCTGCGCACCACGGAGTTCCTGTGGCAGGAGGCCCATACCTTCCACGCCACTCGCGAGGAAGCCGAGGCGGAAGTCGCGACCGGC
>JANYJI010000148.1 GCA_025358525.1 Chloroflexota bacterium
GGCATGCTCGGGTCGGCGGAACGCCCTCGGCGATCAGTCTCGCGTACGCCTCACGCTTGCCATAGTCCGGCTTCGGTCCTCGACGACCCATCGCAACTCCCCAATCTCATGGGTGTTGCGACGTTCGCCAGAATCCGCCCCCGGCGGAAAGGGGTCAACTTTCAACCGGCGTTGACAGAGGCTTCAAGAGGAAACTGCAGTTGCTGTGGGCTCACCGATGCAGGCCGCAGATGCTACGATCCAAAGCGATGTTCGAAAACGCAACGATTCTCGTAATTGCCGCTGTGGGGGCTCTGGTCGCTGGCATCACCGCCCTTCGTTATCCGCGACTGTGCCTCGGCGTGCTCTTCCTGATTGCCTCGTTCTCACGGGACACCCTTGAGACGCCGCTCGGCACGATGAGACCCGAGATGCCAGCGGTGTTGGCAATTGCGGCGGCCTTGCTCGTTGGGGGACGCTTCAACCGCCTGCGCGGTCTGCCTCGTCCCACGCTCGCGATGTGTGTTGCCTTTGCGATCTACGTCGGCGTGATCGCCATATCGTCAGCGTTCGTCGCGCCCGGTCGCTCGCAGAGTCTCCACATGGTCGGCTGGCTGGCTATGTCGATGCTCGCCGGCATCGAAGCGTTCGTCCTGATCCAACCCAGACCTGAAGACGCAATGAGGCCGTTGGCGTTTGGTGGATTCGCGATGGGAGCCATCGGCATCCTGGTTGCGGTCGCGTTCCTCGTCTTCGGGCCAGTCTCCAACTTCGGGGTCCAGGACGCGTTCGAGGCGCTGCCACGTGTCTTCGGCGTGGCCTGGGAGGCCAACCTGTATGCGAGTTTTCTCGCGATCTGCTCATTCTTTGCGCTCGAAGCTGCGGGCGGTAGGCGTGCCACGGCTGGATTCTTGATGCTCGGCGCCATTCTCATTGGCTTCCCGCTGGGTGTCACCCGAGCGGCGTATATGGGACTCGCGGCGGGCGCTGTCGCGTACGTGGGCGTGCGCGTCGTCTTGGAAAAGCGTCCGCGCGTTCTTCTGCGCATTGGCGTATTCTCCGCGATCCTTCTCGCCGTCGGCGTCGGCGCCTCGCTTGTCCTGCTCCCAAATGTCGTTCAGCGCCACTACATACCGCCGGTGGCCGTGGGGTCGCCATCGCCCGGAGGAACATCGACGCCGGGTGGTCCTTCGGGCGCCAAACCCGGCGCGCTTCCCACCTTCGGCCCATCCACGGATACGCTCGGGTACAGGCTGGAGCGGGTCGATGTCGCTCTGGGTGAGATGCCGGACAGTCCGCTCATCGGGTTTGGAGCAGTGGCGTTCGGCCAGAAGAATCCCACCCGCTACAACGGGTCTGGACCCGACTACATAGCCGTGATGTCCATCGCGGTTCTCTACGAGTCAGGGATCGTGGGTGCAGCAGCGCTTGCGATTGCCTTCGCGCTGCTGCTGGCGTCACTCTGGATCGCTGGGCGCCGGTTCGCCGCCCAGCGAAACTCCGCAGGCGTTGCTGCCGCATCGGCTTTCATTGCCGCGATCATCTGCATGCTCGTCTCTTATCAGGCGACTAATGCCCTGCCGTACGCGATCACCTGGATCATCCTTGGTTCTGCGTCTGCCCTCGCGGCCAGCAATACCTCAGGCACGACCTGGCGTGATCTCTTCACATTGTCTGGGCATCAGGGTGGCCAGGGTACTGAGTCGAGCGTGAGCGAGGCCCTCTGAATCCCGCGCCTTGACCGCTCACTGTCTGCGCGCTAGCGGCGGGAGCCCTGGATCATGGCGGCAATCAGCTGCGCCGTCTTTTCTGCCGCGACGTCCCACCGGTATCGTGCCGCCCGCGCCAGACCCAGATCGATTTGACGTTGCCGAAGATCGCGGTTGTTTGCCAGGTCTTCGACGAGCTGGCGAAGGGCCAACGCATCGTCGGGGTCGTGGTACAGGGCTGCGTCGCCGAGGACCTCCGGAAGTGAGCCGCAATTCGACGAGACGACCGGCACGGACCGTTGCATCGCCTCGAGCGGAGGGAAGCCAAAGCCCTCGGTGCGTGAGGGAAACATGAACACCGAGGCGTCCCGATACCAAGCCTCCAGTTCGTCATGGTCCACGCGACCGCGAACGATGACTCTCCCTCCAAGCTTGTCCGCCCTCATCTGGAGTGTGGAGTGGTATTGACCCGGTTGGCCGACAAAGACCAGCGAGAGCCCCCCCGGGCTCGTTTCGGCCCAAGCGTCGAGCAGCAAGGCGAGGTTCTTACTGGGCTCGGTGGCGCCCACGTACAGTGCGTATGGTCCATCGAGCGGCCTGGGACCGGTCGCGGGCAGAGGCGGATGAAGGCCGGGGTAAACGACGGATATGCGCGCAGGGTCCACATTCAGATGACGACTGATCTCTGAGCGGCTGAAGTCCGAGATTGTGATGATGTGATCTGCCATACGGGCGCTTCTCCGGTAGGCCCACGTCGCGTAGCGGGTGTACAAAGTCCCGTACGTCCCAGGTCCGGTCAGGAAGTTGACGTCCATGATGGCCACTAGCTGGGGGATGCGGCCGGGTGTGGCCGCATAGTTCGCCGGCATCAGCAGAGCGTCGGCCCCCCACTTCTCGGCCAAGCGCCGGATTCCGAAGCTGCACCAGAGGAGCTGCAAAGTCACGTTGATGGGCCGGAAGAGCACCCCATTGCCGACTCGACGAGGGCCACTCGCCTCCTCGAGATCAAGGGTCGGGATCTGACCTAGGGCGTCCACGAGCCCGTTGACCCAGCGCGCCGTCCCCGTGTGGGGACGCCGCAAAACGGCCGTATCAACGACCAGTCTCACGCGCCTGCTCCTTCGCGTCCCTTCGTGCCTGCGACCCGCGATCGTACGCGGCAGCAGGAAAGAAGGATGCTACTTGGGACGTCGCCCAGTTGCTCGCGGCAGTGACGATCACTCTGGAGCGCTGGAACCGCGGGACCGCGCGCTAAGAGCATCCTCAGGCGACTCTCCTGGCAAGCCGCTGACCTCGCCGGTCCCCGCGAGGTCATCATAGAGCTCCCGTGCTCACGATCTGTTCGTACAGCGCCGGGGCTACCAACATCGCGCCTTCCGCCGTGAAGTGCAATCCATCAGATCGGACAAGGGTCCCGCCGACTACCGGCGTGCAGGTTCCGCCGGGGCAAACCTCAGAGGTCACAGTGATGACGGAGGCGCCGCGGACCTGACTGGTCACGCGCCCGTCCATAGCGGTGTAACGCGTATAAGACGGATCCGATTCGACAAGGACTCGACACTGCGGGGCATCCATCTCCGACGGTTTCACGCACGAAGAGTTCAGTTGTGGAGGGAGATCCAGTAGAGCGACTTTGGCGCCAGATACTGTCAACCTGCGGAGGAGATCCAGAGTGGCCGGCTCGGTGAGCGCAACGTTGGCTTCGTCACCTCCGGGATGGCGGTGACCTGCTGAATCCATCATCCCCAGAGTGTCCATTAGGTCGACGACCACGATCAACGTGGGGTGCCAGTCGGCCACGAGTTGGTCTTGCAGGGCAGGCATTCTCTGGTAGCACAGAGTGAGCTTGTTGTCGCCTGGGCCACCGCTTGTTGCAGCCTGCAAGTGAGTCGCGCGACACCCATCCGTGGCCTCGAGAACATAGGTCCAACCGTGCTCCACCGACATTGACGCAAAGGCAGAGTCGAGTGAACGCGCCAGGGAGTCGCCCACAACGGCCAGGACCGGGGCACCTGCGGGACCCTGGTGCCGGAGGCATATGCTGAATTCCTGGCAGTCCAGCACAGATGTCTCGACTCCCCGAACCACGGTTGCTGTCTCCACCGCACTAGCCTCATCGACTCTCGTGACAGTGATGATCGTCCCCGCGACCACCACCGTCGCCACAGCGGTCGCCACAGCGAATCGTCGGGCGGAGTCACCGATGACCGGCATTCGACCCCTGCGAATTGGCTGCTCGACCAGGTAGAACGAGGTGACAACGACGCCGAAAATCACCGCGAGGCGGGTTAGGTTGAGGCCTGTCGTCGCGCCAGGCAGGCTCGCCAGCGGCGCAGGCGCGCTAGCTATGGCCAGGATAACCGGCCAGTGCCACAGATACAGGCCGTAGCTAATCTGACCGACCCAGGCGACCGGTCTGACTGCGAGCACTCGGGCGACGACAGAGCGAGGGCTCAGCTCAGTTGCCCACTCGAGCGCCGCAGTCGTGACCGCGACCAGGATCGAGAGGCCCCGGTAGTACGCCGCGCCCTGGTCTTGGACGGTCGCGAAAGCGGCAAGGAGCGCCACCGCCGAAAGCACTGCGATGACGCCCGTGGCGCGCCTGAACCTGGCGCGCACCTCACGCCGGCTCATCAACACAGCGAGCAGTGCTCCGATCATTAGCTGGTGCATCCGCGTGTCCGTGCCGTAGTAGGCGCGCGACGGATCGCCCGGATCGAAGAGCACGGCCATCGCGACCCCCGAAACGCAGATGCCGACGACGCAGACCGCCGCGAGCGCGGCGGGGCGCTTACGCACGATCCACAGCGCCCCAGCCACAAGCAGTGGCCAAACGAAATAGAACTGCTCCTCGATCGCGAGCGACCAGGTGTGCCGAAGCGGCGAGACGGAGGCGAACTGCGCAAAGTAGTCTTGGCCGCTCTGGATCAAGTGCCAGTTGCTCCCGTAAAAGAGCGTCCAGAAGAGATCGTCGCGGCGCATCGGCAGCTCGAACCGCGCTGCGTAAAGCCCGATCCAGACGGAGACCGCGATGAGCATAAGAAACAAGGCGGGGAGCAGCCTGCGCGCTCGGCGGAGCCAGAACTGGCGCAGGGCGATCCGGCCCGTTCGAGCATGCTCCGCAAGCAGCAGGCTAGTGATTAGGTAGCCCGAGAGGACGAAGAACATGTCCACTCCGAGGAACCCACCGGGCGCCCAGCGGTAGCCGAAGTGGTAGGCGATGACAGCGAGGACTGCGACGGCCCGGATGCCATCGAGCGCGGGCCGGTATCCCAGCAAACCGTCAGTGGCGGAGGTCACTGCGACGGGTGAGGCGGGGTTCAGGTTTCGCTGAGAGCGTCCCAATTGGGCCGTTGCCGTGCGTGCGCGAAACGCGGCAGCCCGCCCGTGACCGCCCCTGCCTACGGAGGTCGTCATCGCGCAGATACCTCCTTCGTGAACCGCTGTCCCTCGGTGTCACCATACGCAATGCACGCCGACGGCGGCGGTTGGTAGTCAGGCGGAAATGCTCCAGCAAGCCTCCGGCAGCCATCCGGACGGCTTGGGGTTCGTAGTCTACGCCATCCCCTCCGGACTTCGTCGGTCCACGTCTTCTGCACCTGGACGCATGGATCATCCCCGAGGACGTATTGCGCCATCCTCACGGCATCAGCCCGATCCCACGGTCTGCATCTCCTATACTCACGCCATTCCGCCACCGCGAACGACCGTAGGCTTATGTCTCCCATCGATGACACTCCCGGCACTCAGCCCGTGCTTCCTGAGTCGAAGTTGGCCAAAGGCATCAAGTGGCGCCTGACGGCGCCCTTCACCGCCAGATCGAGACGCCGGCGATTGGCGCACTTCCTTGAGATAGTGCAGCCAAAGGCGGCGGACCTCGTGCTCGACGTCGGAGTGATCGACTCAGCCTGGCGCTCCAGCAACTTCCTCGAGTCTCAGTACCCATGGCCGTCGCAGATCACAGCCGTTGCTCTGGAGCCGATGCCCACGTTCGAGCGCATCTTCCCCGAGGTCCGAGTCGTTGTCGCCGATGGCCGATCCCTCCCGTTCGCGGACAACTCGTTCGACATCGGCTTCTCGAACGCTGTGATCGAGCATGTAGGAAGTCGCGACGAGCAGCGGCGCTTCGTAGAAGAGCTAGTCCGAACTTGTCGGACGGTCTTCATCGCCACGCCGAACGGCGGCTTTCCTATCGATCCCCACACGCTGCTTCCCTTCGTGCACTGGCTCCCCCGCCGGATTCGCCACAAGCTGCTCCATTGGTCTGGAAATGGAAACTGGGCGAGCGAGGCTGCCCTGAACCCGCTTCGGGCCGGGACACTGCGATCGTTCTTTCCGCCTGGATGCGATGTCCGGATCGACAAGCAGCGAGTCCTCGGGATGACGACAGTGCTGGTCGCCACCGGCCGACGCGAGCGCCCCTGACTGGTCCGGGTGGCATTCGCAAAACGACCCCTCGGCCGATCCCCGGTATCCTGTGGACCGGCTCGTACAAGGGAGAACTGAACCAGTGATTGAACGCATCCGACCCGCGATCCAAGGCGCCTGGACCAACCACAGGATCCCCGTGATCGCCGTGAGCGTGATCGCCATCGTGGCAATCGTGGCTACAGGGGTCCTCGTCGCGGTCAAGGGGGGCGGCACGGCCGAGGCCAGCGCGACACCCAGTGCCGCAGTCTCGGACTCCCCTGGCCCTTCAGACTCGCCTACTCCGGAACCGTCGTCGAGCGATATCAACCTCTCGCCGTCGACGATCCCCGCCGACTGGGTCGCCTCCGACCTTGACGGCGTTCTGGCACCTCCGGATCTGGCGCATCGGCTGCCGATCGCGGTGATGGTTTCCGACAACACGGTCGACCGGCCGCAATCGGGCATGTCGTCCGCCTCGATCGTCTTTCAGGCACCCATGGAGGGCGGCGAAGATCGTTACATGCTCGTGTTCCAGGAGGGAACGGCGTCCGACATCGGCGGCGTTCGAAGTGCTCGGCCATTCTTCGTCTATTGGGTCTCCGAGTACAAGGCCATGTATGTCCACGACGGCGGCGACCCGAAGGTCATCGGCACGGTCATTCCGGCCAATGTCAAGAACATCTACAACCTCGACGCCGGCTACGGCGGCAGCTGCGCCTTCCATCGCATCACCTCCCGGCCGGCACCGCACAACGAATACACCAACTCCGCGGTCCTGATCGGTTGCCAGGCCAGAGTCGGCTACCCGACCACATTCCAGAACATGGCCCTGCGGCCGTTCAGGGACGACGTGGCCCTGGCCGACCGACCCGCCTCGCAGGTCGTCTCGATCCCGTATCACTCGGGCACTATCGGCTACCAGTACGACCCCGCGACCGACTCTTACCTCCGGATCGTCGATGGCAAGAACCAGATCGATCCCGCCAACAGCAAGCAGGTCTACGCCCGAAACGTCGTCGTGATGTACCAGACGGTCACTCTCGATCCCACCACGGACCCGGGCTACAACCGGATCCTCCTGGGCAACGTCGGCTCCGGCAAGGCCACGCTCTTCATCGAGGGCAAGGCCATCACCGCAACCTGGAAGAAGCCGACGAACACCGACCTCACCCGCTTCTACGACTCATCCGGGGCCGAGATCCAATTCGTCCGCGGCGAGACCTTGTATGCAGAGCGTCGCGGTCGGGACGACGGTCACCGTCAAGTAAACGCGTGAAAATGGGCCGGGCGGGCGGGTTACACGCGGCAGCCACGAAGCGAAACCACTGGGCTGTTACCAAGGGAGACTTCATCCAGTGATCGAACGACTCAGAGCTGCCATCGCGCGCGCCACTGCCGGGAATAGGATCGTGGTGGTCGTGGTCGGCGCGGTCGCCGTTGTGACAATCGTGGCGGCGGGCCTGCTGATCGCGGTCAGGTCCGGCGACACAGCCCGGGCAACGGCCAGCGCGACGCCGAGCACCATGCCCTCGGACTCTCCCTCCCCATCCCCGTCAGACTCGCCGACGCCCATCCCGTCGCCCTCTGACACACCCAACCCGGGCTCGACGCCCCTGCCCGCAGGCTGGGCCTACTCCGATCTCGATGGTGTGGCCGCGCCGTCCGACCTGGCTCATCGGCTGCCGATGGCGGTCTCGGTCGGTGACAACATTGCGGCCCGGCCCCAGTCGGGCTTCTCCTCGGCTTCGATCGTGTACCAGTCGTACGAGGAGTACAGCCAG
>JANYJI010000236.1 GCA_025358525.1 Chloroflexota bacterium
TCGCGTAACGCGCCCATGACGGCGCGCGTGATACGAACCTCGCCACCTGCCGGGTTGTCGTTCATTGACGTAGCCGCTCCCCGAGACGAACCGCCTCAGGCTACGCCCTATCGCGCGGTCGCTCACGTCCATCCAGACGAAATTCAGTGTTGCCGTGTTCAGGCGGCGGTGTGGGACGTCCGATAGAGGCGTCGCAGGGTGCCCGAACTAGTCGGCTGCCATGACGCCAGGAGGCGACCGTCGGCCTCGAGGCGGTGCAGTGTGGGGTAGAGGTAGCTCTCGGGGCGCGACGCTTGCTCGGTGCCCGACGGTTGCCCTCAACCTGATGCATGGGTTGCTCACTGGCCGGCGGATCGCTGGACCAGCTCGTGCCCGGACATGCGGTTGTCCCATGCATGGACAGCAGGCGATCGCATGCCTATGGGTCGACGTGGTCAGGTCGGAGCTTCATCGTCAATCGGCCGCCATTCCGGCCCCAGGCGTCGTTTCTGCGCGTCCACGCTGTAAGCGCAAGTTTAGGGCTTGGCTGCGGGCTGCGGGCGGGCCTCGGATCCAAAGCACGCAGGCCAGCCAGCACAGTAGGATGGAGCGGGTCAAAGCCGTGTGGAGGACGCGAGGGATGGCGATGGGGGCCGGAGCATTTCGGACGGAGGCCGGCGAGAAGACCCGGCGCCGAGCTATCCTCTACGGGTCGGTCGCACTTGCCTTCGCCGCCGGTCTCGTAATCGTATTGGAGCTGGTCGCGGGATTCACCCAACTCGGCTGGGGCCGTTACGTCGGCACCGACTACCAGATCTACATGGACGCGGCGAGGCGATGGCTCGACGGTGGGTCGTATTTCCTGCCTCGACAGCTCGGGGGGTCCTACGACATTCAGGCCGGCGATGTCCTGTATCCGCCCGTGGCGCTCTGGCTCTTCGTGCCATTTACGATGTTGCCGCCTGTCGTGTGGTGGATCACTCCGGTAGGGATCACCGCCATCGCCGTGTGGCACCTACGGCCCCCCGCCTGGGCGCTCGCACTCTCGGTGCTCGTGTTTGTCTACCCGAAGAACCTGGCCTTCGTTTTCGACGGCAACCCTGGGCTCTACTTCATCGCAGCGCTTGCTGCGGCTGTCGCCTGGGGTTCCCCGGCGTCGCTCGCCCTCTTCAAGCCGTCCCTCTTTCCGCTGGCTCTATTCGGGATCACCCACCGATCCTGGTGGTACGGCTTGGCTACGCTCGCCATCGCTAGCCTGCCTGTGCTGCCGCTTACTGTGACATGGCTGGCGGTCATGCAGGACGGCCACGGAGGAGGGTTGGCCTACTCCTTGATCGATATGCCTGTGAGCGCGCTGCCGCTGCTGTGGTGGGTCGGGTCAAGGCAACGTAACCGCCAAAGGGCCTGGAGCCCCGACGCGCGAGCGGGCTGATGTCGTTCAGTGGGCTCAATCACGTCGGCTGATGGATCGGCCGTCTGATGCCGATGGGCTTGCAGATCGTGTACCGTAGCCGATTAGGACCCTGGGGGCAGGCGAGGCGGCTCAAGCCGCGGGTGCGTCGCTTCTGGAACGAGCGATAGGCGGAAGTGTGAGCGAGAACCTCACGTATTGCGTAATCCTGCCGGCCTACAACGAAGGTCGCCATTTGGCGACCGTCGTGAGTCGTATCCCAGACTGGGTGGGTGGCATCATCATCGTCGACGATGCCAGCACGGACGATACGCTCAAGGTGGCTGCATCGCTGACCGACACTCGAATCCGCATCCAACATCACGAGAAGAATCGAGGCGTGGGCGGCGCGATGGTTACCGGCTTTAGAGCTGCCCTCGACGGCGGATTCGACGTCGCAATCAAGATGGACGCCGACGACCAGATGGACGTGCGTGAGCTGCGATTTCTCGTGCGGCCCATCGAACTAGGCATGGCCGAGTACGTCAAAGGCAATCGCTTCCGGCGCACCGGTCGTCCTTCGTCCATGCCGCGTCGTCGATGGTTCGGGAACGTCGTTCTGTCGTTCCTAACCAAGGTCGCGAGTGGCTATTGGCACGTGTTCGATCCGCAGTGCGGCTTCATCGCTATCACGGCGCCCACGCTACGCAGGCTCAAGCTCGACGGCATGGCGAGGGACTACTTCTTCGAGAACGATATGCTCATCCGCCTCAATGTCATCGACGCGCGCGTGGTGGACGTGGACACGTCGTCGCTCTACGGCGACGAAACCTCCACCCTGAGGATCGGGCGGGTAGGCTGGACGTTTCCCCCACGACTTTTGCGAGGATTCTTCTGGCGCTTCGTCAGGCGTCATTTCATGAACGACTTCGGCCTGATTGGCCTCCTCGCAACTGTCGGTTTCATGTTCACGCTGTTCGGGACATTGTTTGGGCTATACCACTGGGTCCTGTCGGCCTCCAGTGGAATCGTTACGACGACCGGCACCGTCATGATCGCCGTCGTGCCATTGATCCTCGGCATCCAGATGCTCCTCCAGGCGCTATCGCTGGAAGTGCAGAACTCCGCCGGCGCGAGCGAGACGCGAGAGTACGCACGCATGGGCTATACCGTTGGCAAGCCGCCGACAGACGCGTCCTGATCACGGGTCGTATCGCCGCATATGCACGCTCTTCAACGCTGGGCCCTCCGAAACTGGCCACGGCACCGCCAGAAAGTGGCGTACCTGGTCGTCGGAGCGTGGAACACGCTCTTCACCTACGCGTGCTTCGCGGTTCTGTACTACTTTCTCCACGAACGGCTTGCGTCCTGGGCGATCCTGACGATCGTGTGGGCCGTCGCCTCGGTGAACGGTTACCTGACATTCCGTTACTTCGTCTTCACGCCCGTGCGGCACCCGATTGTGGAGTACGTGAGATATCAGGCAGTCTACCTACCGATACTTGGGGTGAACCTCGTTGCTCTGCCGCTGGCATTGAGTTTCACGAGCCTAAGTGCCTATGCGATCCAGGCACTTTTCGCGGTCTTCGCAATCGTGGCCTCGTATTTAGGCAACAAGTACTTCGCGTTTCGCAAGCCGGCGGGGCACTGATACCGCCAGGCCCGAGTCGGACGTCGCTTTGCCAGGGAGTCGTCGGTGAAGTCGACAGGTTCGGTCTAGTCGAGCACGCGATCGCTTGGTTCTGCGGCGGCGCACTGGGGCGTCTGGTACCCCGAGAATCTGCTCTCGTCGCCAAGGCAAGCGGCAGGCCGGCGATACTACGAGCGTCCGCTCAGGAGTACGATCCACGAGAGCGATCTGGGCGACCAGGGACAGCTTCACAAGGGTGTGCGGGGGCTCCTCAAAATGGGTAGGGCGGTCCGCGAAGGAGGCCACCAACATGACCCACGTAGCCTTGACCGGGGGTGGTGGCTTCCTCGGATGGCACACCCGATGCGCCGCCATGGCGGCGAGTACCAAGACGGTCCACATCCCGGTGGGCGCTGGGTTCTCGGTGGACGCGGCTGCCGCGGCGATCAGCGGTTCGTCGCGGTTCCTCCACATCGCTGGCGTCAATAGGGCGTCGGACGAGGAGGTTCACGTAGGCAACGTACTCTTCGCGACGCAGGTTGCCAGAGCAGTCGAGATGGCAGAGATCCCGCCTCCGGTAATCGCGTTCGCCAACTCCATCCAAGTCGGAAATGGATCGGTGTATGGCGCCGCGAAAGCGGAGGCCGCGGATATCCTCGCTGCCGTCGCCGCTCGTGTTGGGGCACAGTTCGTCGACGTTTGCTTTCCTAATATCTATGGGGAGCACGGGAGGCCGTTCTACAACTCCATCGTGTCGACCTTCTGCCACTTGCTGGCGACGGGAGGAACCCCGAGGGTCGATCAGGACAAGGAGATGCGGCTGCTCCACGCCCAGGATGCCGCTGACGTCCTCCTGGGCAACACGACCTCTGTCGAATCGACCGAAACCCGCTCGACCGTTGGTCAACTGCTCGCCACGCTTGGTGCGATCGCCGCTGTCTACTCGACCGGCGAGATCCCCAGCCTGGAATCCCCGTTCGAGCGGAACCTGTTCAACACCTACCGTTCGTTCACTTTCGCCCAGAGGCCGACCATCTCGCCAACCCACCGCCCTGACGAGAAGGGTTCGCTCGGTGAGGTAGTGCGGTCTCACGGGCGCGCCGGCCAGTTCTCCTTCTCCACCACCGCGCCGGGAGAGGCCAGCGCGAGTCACTTCCATCGCAGAAAGGTCGAGCGATTGACCCTGATGCAAGGCACCGCGGTCATCTCGTGGCGGAGGCTCTTCCACGCAGACGTCGTCGATATCCGCATGGATGCTAGGAGGCCGGTCGCCGTCGACGTACCGACACTGTGGGCTCATCGCATTTCGAATGCGGGACCCGAGGATTTCCGATCAGCGTTCTGGTCGAATGAGGTGTTCGATCCGAGCGATCCAGACACATTCCCCGAAGAAGTCTAGGCCGAACCGGTGCGGATTCTATTCGTTCATGAGGTCAACTACCTTAACAAGGTAATCTTTGAAATGCACGAGTTCCCTGAACTTCTCGCCCTCAGGGGACACAAGGTCTCCTTCTTCCACTACCCCGAGGCACCGGATCGTCCGCGCGTGTCGCTGCGGGCGAAGAAGACACGGATCTCGGGGAGGGTGCATCCAGATGCGGAAATCGACCTCATCACACCCCCAACGTTTGGAGGCAGTAGGGTTGAGCGGTACTTCGCGCCGCTGTTGGCATCCCGGGCTCTTCGGCGAGAGATTCGCTGCCGCGGCTACGACGTGATCGTCCTTTACTCGGTTCCGACGACGGGTTGGCAGACCGTGGCGTTCGCAAAGCGCGCGGGCGTGCCGGTGGTCTTCAGGGCCCTCGACGTGTCCCACAAGATCCGCCGCAGTTTCGTCGGTCCCCTCGTCCGGGCCGCGGAGAAATACATCTACCGGAATGCCGCGCTGCTTTCCGCCAACAATTCGGCGATGGCCGACTACTGCGTCGAACTGTCGGGCCGCGTCGGACCGACAGTTGTCAACGTTCCTCCGGTCGATTTCCTGCACTTCGAAGAACAGATCGAAGCGGACCTACACGGCGAACTCGGGCTGCCGAGGGGCGCCAAGGTCGTGCTCTACATGGGTACTTTCTTCTCGTTCTCGGGGCTGGACGTCGTCATCGCCGGTTTGGTCGAAGAATTCAAGAGATACCCCGACCTACGCCTCGTACTGGTCGGGGGCGGTGAGTTCGACAAGACGCTGCGTGACCTCGTCGCGCAACTCGGTGTCTCGGACCGGGTGATCTTCACCGGGGTGGTGCCGTACGCGAAACTGCCTCAGTACCTCAAACTTGCGGACGTGGCGATCAATCCGTTCCGACCGGAGTTGCTCACGCACGTTGCCCTTCCTCATAAGGTTCTGCAGTACATGGCGGCGGGCGTTCCAACGGTTTCGACCTCTCTTCGGGGGCTGCGCGGAGTACTTGGCGAAGGATCGGGGGTCACCTGGGTTGATGGCCCGGACGGCGTGGCGAGCGCGGCGAGCGCCCTTGCTCGGGAGGACCCGAGCGCACTCGCCGCCATCTCTCGGGCGCAACTTGATCGAGTGAGGGCACGATTCTCAAAGGAGACGGCCGTGGCTTCGTTCGAGGAAGCGCTGATCGCTGTAGGACGGCAGCAGCTTCATGACTAGGCCCGCTCTCGTGCTTGGTGGGACCGGGATGATCGGCCACGGCGTGGTGGCTTCGTTTCTCGAACGAGGGCTTGATGTGCGGGCAACGACACGCCATCCAGAACTGGTTCCCGAACACGAAGCGTCGCTGTTCGAGGAATTCGAGGTCGCCGATGGGAACCTCGCGAGACTCGTCGCCGGCTACGGGTCGGGCGACTTCGTGGTCAACTGTGTGGGCCTGATCAAGCAGTACATCCGCGACGAAGATCTCGGCGACCGACGCCGCGCGCTCGCCGTCAACGCGGACTTTCCACACGCGCTCGCGGAGTTCGCATCAGCCCAGGGTTTCCGTATCATCCACATCACGACGGACTGCGTGTTCTCCGGAGGCCGAGGGTCGTACGTGGAGACCGACCGCCACGATGCTACCGATGTATACGGCAAGAGCAAAAGCCTCGGCGAGGTCCCCGGTCCCGGCATCGTGAACCTCCGGTGTTCCGTCATCGGTCAAGAGATGAGAGGCTTCAAGTCGCTGCTTCATTGGGTGCTGGGACACGATTCGGGAGAGATTTTCGGTGGGTACACGGATCACGAGTGGAATGGCGTCACCGTGATGGCGTTCGGACGTATCGTCGCGGGAATTGTCGCAACGGCAAACCCCGTCTCCGGGCCGGTGCACGTCATCCCGGCCGATTCCGTCAACAAGTACGAGCTGTCTGAGATGATTCTGGAGACGTACGGAAGAAGCGACGTCTCGGTTCTACCAAAGGAGACCGGTACACCGGTCAACCGCGTCCTCAGCACCATTCACCCCGGCGTCAACGCCCGCTTGTGGGCAGATGCCGGGTACGGAGCGATACCGTCGATCGAGCAACTGGTGCAAGAACTGCCAACGTCGAGAGAGCCATATCGAGGCAGGCCATGACGAAGCGACAACTCAAGGGGTCGGTAGTCACCATTACGGGCGGCACCGGATCCTTTGGTTCGACCATGGCGAGGCACCTGCTCGGCACGGGCGCCGCCCAGGTGCGAATCTTCAGTCGCGACGAGTCCAAGCAGGACGCGATGCGGCACGCCCTTCGGGACGACCGCCTCCGCTTCTACATCGGAGATGTCCGCGATGAAGCCAGTGTGCGTCAGGCCGTTCGCGGTACCGACTTCGTGTTCCACGCAGCGGCGCTCAAGCAGGTGCCGTCGTGTGAGTTCTTCCCGATGGAGGCGGTCGCAACGAACGTCACCGGTAGTTGGAACGTGCTTCGGGCCTCGCTTGACTACGGAGTCAAGTCGGTCGTTTGCCTCAGCACCGATAAGGCGGTGTATCCCATCAATGCCATGGGCATGTCGAAGGCGCTGATGGAGAAGATCGCGATGGCCTTCGCACGCGACAACCAATCATCGGAGACTGTCATTTCCGTCACCCGTTACGGCAACGTCATGTGTTCGCGCGGTTCGGTCATCCCGCTCTTCTTGGACCAGCTTCGGGCCGGCAAGCCGGTGACGATCACGGATCCGAGCATGACGCGATTCCTCATGTCCCTTGCCCAGTCCGTGGAACTTGTCGAGTATGCACTCACCGAAGCGGAGACCGGCGACCTGTTCGTGCGAAAGGCACCTGCGAGTACGATCGACACCCTTCTCCAGGCCGTCGCGAGAGTTGCCAGGGTCAGCGACCCAGAGATCAATGTCATCGGCGTGCGCCACGGCGAGAAAACCTTCGAATCGCTTCTGAGTTCGGAGGACGTCGCTCACGCGGAAGACCGCGGCGAGTATTTTCGGGTGCCGCTCGATACCCGAACGCTCGATTACAGGCCGTACTTCGATAAGGGCGAGATGCGGGAAGCGCCAGACAGTGCATACACGTCCCACAACACGAACCGCCTCGATATCGACGCCACGGTGGAGTTGCTGAAGACATTGCCCGAGATCATGTCGCTGACGAACGGGAGGTAGCCTGTGATCAAGCCCATCATCGTCACAGTCGTCGGGACACGGCCGGAGGTCGTCCGTTTATCGAGGGTCATCGCTCGTCTAGACGAGGTGGTGACCCACGTGCTAGTGCACACGGGTCAGAATCACGACCATCAGTTGAACGAGGTGTTCTTCGAGGAGCTCGCGATCCGTGCGCCCGACTACTACCTCGCCATCGACACCTCAAGCCTCGGCGCCATGCTCGGAGACACGTTGCGCAACGTGGAGAAAGTACTGCTCGAGGTCAAGCCAGATGGCCTTCTCGTGCTGGGCGACACTAACAGCGCGATAGCCGCCCTGATGGCCAAGCGCATGCAGATTCCGGTCTATCACATGGAAGCTGGCAACAGATCGTTCGACGAGAACGTCCCCGAGGAGACCAATCGTCGCTTCATCGACCACATCGCCGACTTCAACCTGCCATATACCGAGAACGCGAGGAGGAACCTCCTGGCGGAGGGGCTGTCGCCGCGTCGGATTTCGCTCTCCGGTTCCCCAATGCGCGAAGTCCTCGACTTCTACCGTGCTGACATCGAGGCATCGAACGTGCTCGACGGTCTGGGATTGACGTCCGGTGAGTTCTTCGTCGTCAGCGCCCACCGGCAGGAGAACGTCGACTCACCGCCCCGGTTGGCCGATCTTCTCGACTCCCTGCGCGCTGTGCATGAGAAGTGGGGCTACCCTGTCCTAGTCTCGACCCACCCGAGGACGAGGCGCCAACTCGAGGCACTCCCCGGATTCGACACGATCGAGGGCGTGTCGTTCCACGAACCATTCGGCCTGCTCGACTACTGCAAGTTGCAGATGAACGCGACTTGCGTCCTCTCCGACAGCGGGACGATTAGCGAGGAATCAACGATCCTCGATTTCCCGGCGATTACCATCAGGGATTCGATGGAACGGCCGGAAGCACTCGACAGTGGCGCGATCGTCATGACGGGACTGAGGAGCGACGAGGTCCTCCTCGGGATCGACGAAGCAATGACGCAATACCGGACCCCGCGGACTCTGCCGCCTGGCTACGAGGTTGCAGATACGTCAAGGCGGGTCGTGAGGTTCATCTTGTCAACGGTCGGGAGACACCACGCTTGGGCGGGGATTCGTCGCTAGGCGGCCGCGAGTGCGGCTAGACTGGCAGCGAGCGCACAACCGTGTAGTTGCCCTTGGCTGCGGAGCCAAGAACCCGGCTGAGCGACAGGGCTAGCTTCCGCAGCGACGGCCACACCGCCCGCAGAGGCCCTTCCGGCGCCCTCGGTTGCTCGATGCTGAGCTTGCCGGTCCGGGCAATTCGGCGCCCCGCCTCGCGGTAGGCTGCGCGCAACTCGCGCTCGCGCAGGCACAACTCGTTCGGACTGACCTCAGCGTGCAAGTGGAAGGCAAGTTGCACGAACGGGTTGCTTCCGTTCGGGTCGATGGAGGCCAGCACCCCACCCGGCTTCAGGACTCCGGCGACGCTCTTGATCACCTTCACGCGTTCCGCGTGCGAGGGGAAGTGATGCAGCACACCACACAGAATGGCCGCATCGAATTGACCGATGTTGGCGGGCAGCGCCAGCAGATCTCCAACAACGGCGCTCAGTCCGAAGGACTGAGCCTGCGCGACCTGTGCCGGTGACAGTTCGACCCCGAATGCGTCCCAGCCATTGCGAGCAAGCGCCGCGAGCCAAGCCCCGGACCCGCAGCCAGCGTCGAGCACCCGACTACCCCTCGCGACGCCCTGCAGCATCATCTCGAGAACCAGGGAATACTGCGCTTCGGTAAACTCGTCGAAGACCCGGTGCGCAGCCACGTCGTCGAAGTAGTGCGACTCGGCATCAACGTCCTGTTTGTGGTGCAGGGTGCTCGGGTTCTCGCTGGACATTCGCGCTCTCTCTTGTGCCGCTGCGGCTATCGACCGCATCCAGCGCCAAACTCACCCTGTGCCTCGTCAATTGAGCGGCCACACCCTTCCGCCGCATGGCCGCGGACGTTGGTCGACCCGAGCCCCCGAGGCTCCGCAAGGACTCTGATCGTCGGGCTTCGGCGGCCTCAACGGTCATCTTGCGCACGGTAGCATGAAACGGACCCACCGCGGAGCGGAATGATCGCCTGAAGCAGGACCACCTTGACCCTCTCACCACCCAGTAAGGTGCCGGTGTCTGACGCCCCAGCTGGTCGCCGGTGCCGAGTTGGCAGGCGATCCGACTAACGGCTCCGGCGCGTTCGCCGGTCTGCCGGATCGCCTCGAACACCATCCGGACGGCGCGCTCGCGCTTGCCCGTGTCGACGGCGCCGAGCTGGTCGGAGTTCACGACGGCGCCGATTTCGGGCATGAGCCATTCGGTGTACCAGAGCTGCACGAGCCCATGATCGTGGCGCACGACTGAGGAGACCAGTTCGACGCCGTCTAGCGAACGGCGCGTGGTCATGAGTCCCAGCGATCAGTGTGTGGGCGAGTGTGTTGGTTTCGGGCGGATAGCTTCTGTTGCCGGCCGGTGACGATTTGGCAGACCGCGCTGCTGCAGTTACGGGGTCACGGGCGTCTCCGGCTCAAGGCGTGGGCGAAGGTCGCGCTCCATTCTCCACGCCTGAACGAGTAGATAGGCGCTGACAAGTAACAGCAGCGCGCCAATGGCCGCCGCAAGGAATAGTCGCACGGTGCTTATCCCCTGGTGTTCGAGAGACGCAGGCAAGCCCAAGACACTCAACCCAAAGTCGTAGCGGACTGCGTTGGTCCAAACCATCAGACCCAGCGACAACAAGGAGATGCCCGACACTATAGAGACTAAACGCGGGAAGACCTGGCCCGATCGCAGGAGCAACAGCAGCACGAACCCCAGTGCGAATGGCAAGGTGTAGCGACCCTGCCACCAGGCTGGCGAAGTTGCAGCACCGCTCGCTTCGATGACGCTCGGCAGAATCACGATCCCGACTATTCCACACATCGTCGCGGCCCTCCTAATGGAAGGCAGCCGGATCAAGAGCACTCCCCACGCGATGACGTTCGTGAGAATGAGCAGGCCGGGCGGCGAGGTGTCGTTCCACCCGAGGACCCCAAACATCTGCTCTACCCGTATGGGAAGCAACACAAGGGATATGGCGAACCAGAAAGGGTAACCGAGGATAGAGGTCGGGCCGTACACCGTGCCATTCAGACTAGGCGCCAGCGTCGGGTGGGAAAGAGCCCACAGTGCCCCGAGGACGATTCCCGGAGCCAGCGCACACGCAACGCGGACGAGCAACCGTCGGTGTATCGAGGGGGCGAGCGCAATGGCGGACAGGGTCAAACCGGAAGCCCAGATGAACCCGAGTGGTCTGGCAAGACAAAGGGCGACGCTCGCAACGATGAGTATCCACGTAGTCGATTTCGGCCACGTTTCGGACCCGAGCGACTGACGACTCCACACGGCCTCGGACAAGGCGGCCGCCAAGACGATGCCACACGTGATCTCCCAGCCGCTCGGATTGACCACGATCCCCATGAAGACCGCCAACGGCGTTGAGATAAGCAGGAGGAAAGTTCCCCATAATTGGTTTCGGCGTCGCATGTAGAGACTGAGAAGAAGTAGCGCCCCGAAATTCAGGATGAAGGAGGCCAGCCGACCGCCAATGTCCGCATACTCGGCCCCTATCAGGGAGGCCGCGAGCCTTTCTCCGACACCAACGACCCAGTAATAGGGCGGCGCGTAGGTGAGGACCATTGAAGTTGACACCATCACCTGGGCCGACGAGCGTGGTGGCATGCAGCTGGCGGTCACGGTCGGCTCATGTGAGAAGCAGGGGTCGACCAATAACGACACGGGGGCGGAGAACCATTCGATCGAACTGGGACGCAGTCCGTGCCCCGATAGGTACCAAGCGGTCACCTCGTGAGATGACTCGTCGGGCCCGGCCGATGGCGGGGTCGAAACAAGCATTCCGAGGCCAGCGATGACTACCAGCAACCACCCAATTAGTCCGGAGGGTCGGCCTAGCCTGCGAAGGCGACTGCCCGGTGCACGCATGCCGAGCGCCGGCTCCGAGGTTGCAGAGGCCGTCTCCGCGGTTGGCCGACCGAGCGGCACCCGGGTAAACTCGTCAGGCATCTAGGCATCTCACCCTTTCCGACAACGCGCCACTCGCCTGAGCATCCGCAACGCCCAGCCTGACGGTACAGCAATCGTAGCCGCACAATGGACCGCCGATTCGGTCGCAGGTATGGCGGGCGCCAGACCCGAGATTCGATGATCTGCCCGAGTACGACTCTCGCCGGTCACAAGCGCTCGAAGGCTAAGCAGCGTGCATTGGAGATGGAGGAGTCGGGCATGTCTCGGGCTCGACGCCGGCGCGAGGACCGGGCTCCATTCTCCTGGCCCGAGCAAGTAGATAGATGTCGACCAGCAACAGCACCGCGCCGACGGCCATCGGCAGCCAGAGCTGAACGGGGCGTATTCCCTGTTGTTCGAGAGATACGGGCACGCCCAGGAGGTCCACCCCGAATGCGTAGCGGAATGCATTGAACCAGACCATCAGCCCCAGGGACAGCAGGCAGATGCCAGACATGACGGTGAACGTGCGCGGGAGAAGCTGGCCCGATCGCAACAGCCACAGCAGGGCGAAACCGAGCGCAAACGGCAACGTGTAGCCGCCCTGCCACCAAGCCGGCCCGAATTCCCTTCCACGGGGGACACCCCGGCATTTCACATCGAAGCGCCGCTCCCAATCCGCCTGACTGTGGCCGCGGCCATCGTGATTTACGGCGCCCGCTCGAACAGGTTCTGGACGGTGCCGGTTGCCGTCGTTATCTCCCTGCCGGTCATCTGGTTCAACGGGTTGGCCGTGCTTGCCGCAATCGTGCCGCTGTGGAAAGGAGACATGGCCGCCCAGAATCGAGCCATGACCGCTGAGCCACTGTCAGGCGGTCTGGTGGGCTCCCCGATTGAGTTACCGCGCCGCGGTCGAGGCCTCGCCGCGCGTCTCCACCCTAGCGTCATGCGTGGCCTCCCAGGCTTCGATCGCAGGAAGCTTCAAACGGACATAGCCGATCTCGTCGGTGCCGGCCAGGATCATCGTCCGCGCAAACGGGTCGATCTCGAAGGCGAACGAGTCGCCGTCCGGGAGCGTCACCTGCTCGGCTTCGAGGTCAACGGTCCACTCGCCGTCGGGGTGGGCAGCAACGAGTGCCGTAAGCGCCGCGTGCCGCTCAGCCGAAACGACGATCGGCAGGAGCGCGTTCTTGAGCGCGTTGCCGCTGAAGATGTCGGCGAAGCTGGTCGAGACGATGGCTCGGATGCCCCACGCCCGCAGCGCCCAGGGGGCGTGCTCACGCGACGATCCGGCGCCGAAGTTGTCGCCCACCAGAAGGATCTGGCGGCCGGAATTGTGGGGTTCGTCGATGAATGAAGGCGGACGCCGTCGTTCGCCGTCCGGCGTGAACCGCCAGTCGAAGAAGAGGGCCTCGGCCAGGCCGTTCTTGTCGGTGATCTTGAGGAACCGCGCCGGGCAGATCTGGTCCGTATCGATGTTGGAGCGCAGGATCGAGATCACGCGGCTGGTGGTCTTGACGAACGGTTCAGGCATGTCAGTGGGCCTCCACGGCCGAGGTCTGCGGGGCGGCGATGCCGGGCAGCGTCCGCGGGTCGGTGACTACACCGGTGACGGCGCTGGCGGCGGCTGTGAGCGGCGACGCGAGGAACGTCCGTCCGCCCTTGCCCTGGCGCCCCTGGAAGTTGCGGTTCGAGGTGCTGATGCCGTACTGGCCGGGCTCGAGCTGGTCGCCGTTCATGGCGATGCACATCGA
>JANYJI010000045.1 GCA_025358525.1 Chloroflexota bacterium
GAGTGGGATCGGCCTCGCCACCGATCGCGCCCAGGGCGGATTGGGCGCCCAGGTAGAAGCTCGACCCGGCCACGGCCACGGCCAGCATCGCGGCCAGGCCTATGCCGACGACGCGGCTCGGGCGGGGCAGCGGAATCCGGCCTCGCCGGAACGGCTCCTCGATGAGTAGCCAGCTTGCGGCCGAGACCGGAACAGCCAGGGCGGCAAGGGCGAGCGCCTGCGGCGTGGACATCGTGTCCAGCGGGCCCACAAGCCAGATTCCGCCAAGGATCAAGATCGGCCAGTGCCAGAGGTAGAGCGAGTAACTGATCTTGCCGAGGAAGCGCACAGGCGCCAGTCGCAGCAGCATTCCGGGCCCAGTCCGCTCCTGGCCCGAGACGATCAGCAGCACACCAGCGATCGTTGGGACGATGGCCGCCATGCCCGGATATGGCGTGGACACTGAGTCGATCACGACAGCGGCCGTTATGAGGGCGGCCAGCGCGCCCCATCCTGCGAAGGCCAGCAGCTGTCCGGCGGCGGCCCGAATGGCCCGCGGCAGACGCTCGAGCGAGCCCGCGCCCACAGCCACGAGGCCTCCCGCACCGAGCTGCCAGGCTCGCGTGGGCAGCATGTAGAAGGCAGTGGAAGTGCTGGATTCCGTGATCACGAGGCTGGCGATAAACGACGCCACGACTACGAGGGTCAGGGCGACGCCCGTGCCCAGACGCGCAGCCTTCCAGGCGACGACGCCCATCAGGGCGGGCCAGACGAGGTAGAACTGCTCCTCAACGCCAAGCGACCAGAAATGGAGGAAGGGCGAGTAGTTGATCGGATGGAAATAGTCCGTCGTCATCGCGAAGCGGATGTTCGCGATCGACAGGGCGGCAGACGCTCCGTCCTGCATCACCGACGGGCGCTCAACCAGCGTGATCAGGGAGTTGGCCGCGACAAAAGTGACAAGCAGTACGACCATCGCGGCCGGCAGGATGCGCCTGACCCGGCGGGCGTAGAAGCGCGGCAAGCTGATCCTGCCGTTGCGCTCGCGCTCTCGGATGAGCAGGCCGGTGATCAGGAAGCCGGAGACGACGAAGAAGAGATCGACGCCTATGAAGCCGCCGCTGATCTGCGTCGCCGAATTGGAAAGAAGGCCGGCGTGGAAGAGTACGACGAGAGATACGGCGATGCCGCGCAGTCCCTCGATGTCAGGACGGAAACCGTCCTTCTCGCCCGCGCCGCCCGACCTGGCGTTGACGGTCCCTGATAGCGCCTTTTCCGAGCGATGCATCCCACGTCCTTCCGGTGCCCTGACGCGGGTGCGACGGAACCAGCCGGCTGCCCGTGACGAACCCAACGGGGTCCGGCCTACGCCCTCTTCCCGACGCCAACCGCCTATAGATTACCCGACCAAACTGGTTTTCGGGCTCGACAGGGCTTCGCTAGGTCGGCCAGCCTTGGGCCGTAGCTGCTTTCTCGCGCTGGAGCCGCTGCTCTTCCGCAGCGGGCAGGAGGCGCGTTACAACCGACTGCGCCACGCTCCATGCCCTGGCGGCGTCGCGCGGCAGACGTATGCGGGCCTGGTTGCTGCCAAAGCGGACGACATCGCGACCCATCGGAGCGAGGGCGCGCATCGCCGCCGCTCGAGACAGCGTACCCAGCCGGACGACAAGTTCGCCCTCCTCGCGCGAGATCGAGGCGATGCCAGCGTCCTCGGCCGCCATGCGCAGCTCCACTACCTCGAGCAGTCGAAGGACTGGCGCCGGCGGCGGCCCGAATCGGTCGGCCAGCTCCTGGCGGAACGCCGCCAGTTCGCCCGCTGTTCGAACCCGACCCAGACGTCGGTACAACTCGAGCTTCTGAGCGGTCGTGGGGATATACGAATCCGGCAGGTGGGCGTCCACGGGCATGTCGACGACCGCTCCGGGGCGTTCGATGACGGGCGCTCGTCCGTCGAACTCGGCCTTCTGCTCCTCGACCGCCTCCGCCAGCAGACGGGTGTACAGCTCGAACCCCACGGCAGCGACGTGGCCGTGCTGCTCGGCCCCGAGGATGTTGCCGGCGCCGCGAATCTCCAGGTCCGAAAGAGCGATCTGGAATCCGGCACCAAGCTCGGAGGCGTTGAAGATGGCCTGGAGCCGCTTCCGGGCCACGTCCGTGAGCTTCTCGCGACGGCGGTACAGGAGGTATGCGTAGGCACGGCGACTGGATCGGCCAACGCGGCCACGGAGCTGGTAGAGCTGGGCCAGCCCGAGGGTGTCGGCGCGATCGATGATGATCGTGTTGGCATTCGGGATGTCCAGCCCGGACTCGATGATCGTGGTGCAGGCCAGGACATCGGTGGCCCCCGACGCGAACGCGAGCATCACCTTCTCGAGCCGTCCCTCCGGCATCTGGCCGTGGCCCACCGCGATGCGGGCTCCCGGCAGCAGTCCGCGGAGTTGTTCGGCCTGGGCCTCGATCGTCTCGACGCGGTTGTGGACGAAGAAAACCTGACCGCCACGGTCCAGCTCGCGCAGGATGGCGTCGCGAACGAGGCCCGCGGAGGCCTCGGCGACGCGGGTCTGGATGGGCAGCCGGTCTTCGGGCGGGGTCTCGATGAGGCTCAGATCCCGGACGCCTGCCAGGGCCAGGTTGAGGGTGCGCGGAATCGGTGTGGCAGAGAGGGTCAGGACATCGACCTCGCGGCGCAGCTTCTTGAGCCGCTCCTTGGACGCCACTCCAAAGCGCTGCTCCTCATCGACAACGACCAGACCCAGGTCGCGGAAGCGGACGTCCTTGCTGAGGAGCCGATGAGTTCCGATGACCAGATCGACCGTGCCGTCGGCCAGGCCGTCGATGGTCGCCTCCTGCTCTTTGGCCGGAACGTAGCGCGAGAGCAGCCGGACGGTCAGCGGGTAGGCGGCAAAGCGCTGACTGAACGTGGCGTGGTGCTGAGCGGCCAGGATGGTCGTGGGCACGAGGACCGCAACCTGCTTGCCGTCCTGGATCGCCTTGAAGGCGCCCCGAAGAGCGACTTCGGTCTTGCCGTAGCCAACGTCGCCGACGACCAGGCGGTCCATCGGTCGGCCCGCCTCCATGTCGAGTTTGACCTCGGCCGTGGCCCGCAGTTGGTCGAGGGTTTCCTCATACGGGAACGAGGCCTCGAGTTCTTGCTGCCAGGGCGTGTCCTCGGAATAGGCGAAACCCGCCGCCGTGGCCCGGGCGGCGTAGATCTCAAGCAGGTCTTTGGCGAGGTCTGTTACTGCCCTCTTGACGCGCTGCTTGGTCCGCAGCCACTCGGCTCCGCCGAGCTTGCTCAGCGTCGGGTTCTCGCCGCCCGAGTAGCGGCTGATGCGATTGATCTGTTCGACCGGCAGGTAGATCTTGTCCGTTCCGGCGAAGCTCAGCTCGAGGTAGTCGCGCTCCTGGCCGTCGATGCCACGGCGCAGCATTTGCTCGTACCGGGCAATGCCTTGATCGACGTGGACAACCAGGTCACCGGGCATTAGCCGCTCCAGGACGGCGCGAGGAACGACTCGTCTCAGGGCCTTGGGACGGCGCACCCGCACGGACCCGAAGAGCTCACGGTCGGTGACGAGCACGAGACCGTCCGGACCGCCGGCGAACCCACCGTTGAGACTGCGACCTATCAAGGTGCGCGTCCCAGGCGCCGGCGCCTCCGTCAAGCGATCGAGGACGGCGGTGGGCAGGCCCTGCTCCTCGAGAACCTCTGCCAGCCGGGGCGCCTGGTCGGAGGCCAGGACGACGCGATCGCCCCGGGCTGCCCAGGCTCGCACGGTTTCGGCGAGGCGGGCGGTCCGGGCCGGCGGCAGCGCCGGCTCCCGCCAACCGAAAAGATCGCCCATGGTCGTGCCGCCGCCCGCCGGCGTGGCCGCCTCGGACTCCCAGGTCAGCTCGAGAGTCCGGCCCCGCACGAGGCGGGCCTTCCAATCGCGCGGCGGGAGGTATGCCTCCGGCCACTCCCTGGGCAGATCGCCGGCGGCGACAAGCTCGGCCCGACGTTCCTCGGCCTGGCGCCACAGGAAGTCGGCGGCATCGGCTATCTCGCCGGGCTCATCGAGGACAAGGAGCGTACCGACCGGAAGGTGATCCAGGCCAGTGGCCGGGCAGAGCACGGCGGCCCATACCTCGGCCGCGTCGCCGGTCTCGAGAGCGCGCGCCGCGGCGGCTATGTCGTGGACGTGGCCCGAGCGAGCGCCCACCTCACCCGTTCCGGCGTGGACACTCTCCTCGAAGCGGGCGAGGTCCGCGGCAAGACGGTCCGGCAATGTGGCGGAGAGCCGCCCTGGCAACCCGGCGACTCGGGCGCGCAGCTCGGCGGGGCCGCCGGTCGGAACGAGGAACTCGCTGGCTGGCAGCAGCGCCACTTCTTCGACGGTGCGGAGGCTGCGCTGGTCGGTCGGGTCGAATACACGCATCGAGTCGATCTCGTCGCCGAACAGTTCGATCCGAATCGGTAGCGGCGCGGCCGGCGGGAAGACGTCGACGAGCCCGCCGCGCCTCGCGAACTCGCCATGGCCCGCCACTTCCGTGACCGGGTCGTAGCCGAGGGCAAGCAGTTCGCGGAGCAGCTCGTCCTGGCGAATGCGAGCGCCAACCCGAAGGCGGCGCGGCCGGGCGGGCACTTCCTCCGGATCGAGGGTGTGCTGAAGGAGCGCCTGGACACTCGCCACTAGGACGCGGGCCCGGCCGGAGCGCCACGCCGCCAGGGCGGCCACTCGGGCGGCGGTTTCGTCCCGAACGAGTTCGCTGCGCTCATAGGCGAGGGCGGTGCGCGGCTCCAGGACCGCGACGGCCTCCGGGTCGCCGAGCCATGTCTGAAGCTCCTCGGCGACACGATCGCCGATCTCTGCATCGCGAGCTACCCAGCACAGCCTCTGGGGCGCATCGGCCCCGCCACCCGTGGCGATGGCCGAGGCCAGGAATGTCTTGGCGCCATGCGGCACCGCGGCCAGCGCCGCGTGCCGGCCTCCGGCGGGGAGTGGCTCGGCTTCCGCCCCGAGTCGCTGCCGCAGCGTCCCAAAGGTGCCCGTGCCGTGGAGAAGCGGTGGCAGCACGTGGAGGTCGGGTAGGCGTCGCGCCCTGGGGCCCGTACCCACCGCGCGGGTCCCGGCCGCACCGGCCGTCGCGGCCTCGAGAGCGACGGCCTTGCTGACCGCCTGGGCAGCCGCATACGCCTCTCGGAGCTGTTCGTCGACGTGGCGTTCATTGCCGCGCTTACCGCGGCGGACGATCTCGCCAGCGTCCCCGGCTGCAGGGCTTCCCTCACCGTCATCGCCGGGGCCGCCCGGTCCGCGCCGGTCCCCCGGCCCGCGCCGGGCGGGCGCGTCGGGCACGCCCAGGCCCTGCTCGCCGAGCGGATCGGCATCGCCGCTCAGGGCGGCCTCAATCTGGCTGGGCAGAGAGCGACCTCCGCGAACATTCATTCTGTCCCCTCGGGCGGCCTCGGCTTGCGCCAGCCTGTCTTTGTCCGTCGTATGCCGTCGAGTCCGGGCGGTCCTTCGACCTCACCCGGAGCGGCCGAACGGTCCTCGTCGGCCGGTCGCAACTCGTACGAGTTGAAGTGGTTGGCCGCCTTGCTCGTGCCATCGCGGGCCCAGGCCTCCACGGCGTCGGCCGCAGCGTCGAGCAGCTCGGAGAGGCGGGCCTTCTCGCCCTTTCCGAACTGACTCAAGACGTGGTCGATGGCATCTCTTCCTGGCTCGCCGATCCCAACCCGCAGTCTGCTGAACTGCTCGTTGCCAAGCTCACCGATGATCGATCGCAGGCCGTTGTGGCCCCCGGCTGACCCGCCTTCGCGAAACCTAAGCTTGCCGAAGGGCAGAGCGAAGTCGTCAGTGACGATCAGCATCTCGCTCAGCGGCGCATGCTCGCGGGCGAGAACCTTGCGCACGGCCAGGCCCGACTCGTTCATGAAGGTAAGCGGCTTGACGAGCGTCAGGTCCAGGCCGCGGTATCGACCCTGGACGATGGCCGCGGCATCACGGGTGCGGCCCTTGCCGCTCCACACGGCCCTATCGGCCATTCTGTCGATGACCATCCAGCCGATGTTGTGGCGCGTCTTTTCGTACTGGGCGCCCGGGTTGCCGAGGCCGACGACGATCTTCACCGCTACTCCTGCGACAGCCACCGCGCCATTGCGGCACGCAAAACTAGCCCTGATCCGGTTCCGGAGGGCCTGATCCGATGGTATCAGGCCGCGCCCGGAGAACCCTGCCGGAGATGCTGGTGGCCCGGGCGTAGCAACCCTAAGTGAAACGTGCGATGCAGCGGCGCATCGGATCGGCTCAGGCTCCAGCCGGTCCGGTCGGATCGGCGCCGTACCCATTTTCGGCACCGTGGCCCTCGTGGTCGTGACCCTCGCGGTCGTGACCTCTCAGGGAGGTCAGGACTCGCCGCTCCAGAGCCCTCATGCCGGCCTCCTCCACCGGATCGGCGTGATCCCAGCCGCAGACGTGCAGCGTGCCGTGGACGGCCAGAAGCAGCAGCTCCTCGACTGGAGTCCAGCTGACGTCCCCCGTCTGGCCACCCCTACCCTCGGCAGCCTGGTCGACAGCCCGCTCCACTGAGAGTATGACGTCGCCTAGATGGGCGCGTAGTCCGGGCGGCAGAGCAAAGGCCTGCTTCAGTGCCGCAGCTACCCAGGGGTCGCGCTGGCCGTCCAGGCCGCGTTCGTGCTGGGGAAAGGCCTCGGCCGGGAAGAAAGGGAACGACAGGACGTCAGTGGCGCCGGAGGAGCCCATGTGCACGACGTTCAGCTCGGCCAGCTCGGTGTCCGCGGAAAGCACGACACCGATCGAAGCGGGGCCGGGGGCACCGCCGGCTTCGAGGGCCGCCCTCACCGCCAAAGCGACACGATGGCGCGAGGCGATCCGGCGGATGCCAGGCCGCACGGTGACGTCGATCCGGAAAGGCGGCAGGTAGACAGAAGTGGTCGCGCCCTCGAATTCGGCCTGTGAAGCGGGAAGGCGGGCGCTCACATCCAGACTCGCAAACTCAGCCGCGGCATCCGGAAGCTCGTCGGTGTGAGTCACGGATTGGACCCAGGCTCACTCTTGCCGATCTCCCTTTCCCCCATGGCGAGCTGTTCTCCTGTCTACTCCGCGCCTCGTTCGGGTTGCGCCCCGGATTCGACAACCTTGTTCTGCGGGTACGCGATCCGCTGGTGGTACATGCCCAGAAGCTGCCCTACGAAGGCCTCTTTGACCTTGTCCAGATCGCGAATGGTGAGTTCGCACTCGTTTAGCTGCCCATCCGCCAATCGCTCTTGGAGTATCTGGCTGACCATCGCCCTAATTGTGGCCTCATCGCGACTCGAAAGTGAGCGCACTGACGCTTCCACGCCGTCGGACAGCATCAGGATGGCAGCCTCGCGCGATTGTGGCTTGGGCCCGCCGTGGCGGAAGCGATGCGGTTCGACCACGTCGGCCGCGGCCTTGCCCGCGGGTGTGGCCGCCCCGCCGAAGGGAGCTGCCGCCATCTCGCGCGCCTTGCCGTAGAAGGAGCCCATTATCGCGGTCCCGTGGTGCTGTGGGATGAACGCGATGAGCGGCTTTGGCAGGCGAGCCTTATAGGCCAGATCGATCCCGTCTGCCACGTGCTGCCTGAGAATGGCTGCGGAGTCCTCGGGCTCGAGTTGATCGTGGATGTTGTCGCCGCTGGCCTGGTTCTCGATGAAGGCCAGGGGATTGGCCAGCTTGCCCACGTCGTGATAGTAGGCCGCAGCGCGGGCCAGGAGCGGATCGGCGCCGATCGCCGAGGCCGCCCGCTCGGCCAGGTTCCCGACCATGAGCGAGTGGTGATAGGTGCCGGGGGTCTCGATCAGGAGCCGGCGAAGGAGCGGCTGAGATGGATTGGACAGCTCTAGGAGCTGCGAGGGAGTGAGTATGTCGAACAGGTTGCCGAGGAGAGCGAAGCTCCCCAGAGTCACGACCGTCGCAATCAGGGCCCCGCCAGCAGCCGCCGCCGCGAGCTGCAGCATGCCGGCCGTGTCGTGCTCGCCAAGAAGGCCGAATGCGCCGACGACGGCAGCCTCAACGAGCGCAACCGCCAGCGCTGCCTGGATGAAGTAGTGCTGTCGTTCGCCCTTGCCAATGGCCAGGATGCCAGCGAACCCGCCCAGGAGGACATACGCCGATAACTCCACAGACGACCCGCTGGCCAGCCCGGCCAGCCCGGTCAGAACCGCCAGCAACGCAACCATGACGATACCCACGCCCGCGTCCAGGAGCAGGGTCAACAGCATTCCCGCCGCGGCAATGGGCATGGCATAGGGCAACCAGGCCCTCCCACCGGGCAGCTTGAGCGCCAGGACGGAGACGACGAAGATCAGCCCGATCAAGGCCATGGTCCGGCCGCGGTGCCAGTACTCGGGCCGGAACCGCCACAGCCAGGCCAGGAGTGAACCGGCCACGAGAATCCCCACGAGCATCCAGGCCGCGGCTCTGCTCCAATCGACGGTTGATTTGTCCAGCCCGTAGAAGCGGATCTTGATCATGTCCGATTCGGTGATGACGTGGCCCTGATCGACGATGACCTCACCGGCCTTGAGTAAGTCGGAGATCGTCACCACTTCTGCTGCGGCCTGGGCCTTGGCCTGCTGGGTAAGCGTCAGGCTGTAGGCGGAGTTGGCCACGAAGACGGGCGTGATTATGGCCGCGATCAGCTGCTCCTCGGCCCCGCTGAGCCCGAGGTTCGTGGGTATGTTTTGGCGGGCCAAAGTCGTCTGCTTGGCGGCGAGATCAATATCTCGGATCTCACCCCGCTCGCCGGCCAAGAGGCTGCTCTCGGCTGCCTGCTCGACGATCGACCAACGAACCGGATCGAGGTTCAGGAGAACCGTTCGGTTGTCTGACGTCAGCCGCGGCAGGACGTTCTGGAGCGCCGTCCGGCGGGCCTCCGGTGCCTTGATTGAGCTGAACACATCGTCGACGGGCTTCAGATCGAGCTGCAGTTCGACCAGTTGAACGGCGGCGATCGACGCGGCCCGAGTTTGCGTATAGTCGTACCGAGGGAGGACGGCCGTGGCGGCTCGATCCTGGGCATCTTTGGTCTCGACGGCGTTGGGGATCGAGGCGTCGCCCGGGGCGCGAATCAAGGTCGGGGAGACTACTCCGGGGGCATAGTCGAAGTTCGTCGGTGTGAGGTCAGTGACCACGCCCGCACCCAAAGCGGCCACCATGAGGGAGGCGGCGAAGATGAGTCTGACCGCGTCGCGCCGGCCGAACGGACGGGCACCTTCGTGCGGCTCCCTCAACATGGAGGCACCGTCATGATCCGGCGGCGCGGGCTGCCAGCAGCTGCGTCACCAGCTGGCTGACGATCTTCCCGTCCGCTCGACCGCGGGACTTCGGCGAGATCCAACCCATGACCTTGCCCATGTCGCGGGGCGACACGGCGCCCGTCTCAGCGATGGCCTGCTCGACCAGGGCCTTTAGCTCCGCGTCCGAGAGCGGCTCGGGCATGAACTCGGAGACGACCGCGATGGCGGCCTCTTCCTTGGCAACGAGGTCTTCGCGACCACCTGCCCGGAACGACTCCACGGACTCACGGCGAACTTTGAGTTCGCGAGTCAGGATTCCGAGCATCTCATCGTCGACAAGCTCGTGCTTGCCTTCCTTCTCGGCTCGCTGGACTGCCGCCAGCACCATGCGCAACGAGTCGCGGCGCATAGAGTCACTCGACCGCATGGCGGCCTTGAGTTGTTCATCGAGTCGATTGCGGAGAGACACCCGCGTGCCACCTCTGGGCGGGTAGCGCGATCGCCAATTCGGCCGCGCACCCATCGACGGCGTGACTGGTCTCGCTAGCTCTGCGTCTGGCGAGCAACCTTCTTGCGCTTCGCTTCCTTGCGCTTGCGCTTCACGCTCGGCTTCTCGTAATGCTCGCGGCGACGGGCCTCGGCCAGGATGCCGCTCTGCTGAATCTTCTTATTGAACCGGCGCAGGGCACTCTCGAAGCTTTCGTTTTCACCCACGCGGACTTCTGCCAATTCGGAAATCACCTCCTTCGGCGCTCGTTCGCGATGACGGCAGCCGCCACTCTCTTGGGAGCACGCGCAGACCGACCACGAACAGGGCCCGCGAAGTGTAGCCCGAGGGGCGGCGGCGCGTCTAGCGGAGAGCGGGGCGACGCGGGGAGCGGGGCCGCGAGCGACGCGGGGCGACGCGGGGCGGCGAGCGGGGCGACGCGGGGCGGCGGCGCGTCTAGCGGCGAGCGGGGAGCGGAGCGGGGCGGGGCGACGCGGGGCGGGGCGAGGGGCGACGCGGGGCGGCGAGCGGAGCGGCGAGCGGAGCGGGGCGACGCAGGGCGACGCGGGGCGGCCGCCCCAGGCACTCGTGGCGCGACATCTTGCTCAACTTCACCTGGGGCGATACTAACCAACCTTGGGCCGTTGAACGCCACCAAATTCGGGTCGCCCAATCCAGATTCAGGGCCGATAGTAGCCGTCCACGGCTAACATTTCATACCAGGCCTCGCCTCCCGACCTCAGCAGCTCACTTAGCATCACCCGGGGTGATGTTGAGCGAGATCCGTATTGCCGGCCGGGCTCAAGAGGCGGAGCTTGGGCGGGCGGATAGAGCCTCGCGACTCCGCGAATGTACGCTGCGTCCTTGTCGCTAGAAACAGCGTGACGAGCCAATTCCTCCGAGCCCTGACCCCTGGCCCGCTCGACAGTGAAGTCACGAAGGCCCTCAAGCTGTCGGACGGCCATATCGACGACAACCTCCGGATCGATATCGCCACCATAGGCCTCGCAAGGCAACGCCAGCCGCCGAGCTCGTTCGGCATCCGATGGCGCAAGGCCCGCGGGATGGCCGAGTCCATGAGCAGGATGAGACGGTATACGAGATACGCCAAGTCTCAAGCGCGCGGGCACGACGACGAAGTGTCCCAGTCGATCACTCCCACGATCGCGGGCGACGATGTTGTGAGGCAGCCAGTCGTTGTGGCAGACGACCTCGGACATGGGACCGAACCTGCCAGACCGCGTCATCCATTGCGAAGTCTGCCGTTGCGGCGTGCTAGCGGTGAAGCATTTGGCCGCCTGGGCCAGCAGCTGGTCGGACATGCCGAGGATAGGTCAGGCAAGGCGGTAGGCCGAGTCGATCTGACGTCGTGTCAGTGCGGCAAACGCCTCGTCGCTGGCCTCCATCGCCACCGATCCCCCCACTCCACGGCTAGTGTTCGTTTGATCGTTCCATTCCCAATACGAGTAAACTGGCGAGCAGTTCGTTCACGCAATTCTGGGGTGCCCGCGCCGCAGCGGCGCCGCGCGGTCGAATTCGTGACACGAGCCGCGTCGGGCAGCGGCGCCGCGCTGTCGCGTTCGCGACACGAGCCGCGTCGGGCAGCGGCGCCTCGCGGTCGAATTCGTGACACGAGCCGCGTCGGCGGGCGGCGGCGCCTCGCGGTCGAATTCGTGACACGAGCCGCGTCGGCGGGCGGCAGGCCTCGCGGCTGATGCCCGCTACGATTGGGCAATGAACCACCTCGACAGCTTGCTGGACATCATCGATCAGGGCGAAAGCCGCTACGGCGAGCGCTTTGCCTTCGGAATGCGCGGCGATGACGGCTCTACCGAGAACTGGACCTACCGCGAGCTGAATCGCCGCAGCCGGATCATCGCCTGGCGGCTTCGGGCACTCGGGCTGCAGCCGGGCGACCGGCTACTGGTCTGGACTACATCGAGCCCGGCCGTGCCCGCTCTCTTCTTTGGAGCGATGCGGGCTGGTGTGGTCCTCGTGCCGTTGGATCTGCGCATGTCGAGTGGCGCCATCGAACGAATCGCCGCCCGCGCGGATGCGCGCCACCTCATCCTGGGCGAGGGCCGCGACGCACCCGATCCGGCCGATGCTTGTCTCGAGCACTTCCCGACGTCATTCGTTGAGCGCCTAGCGGCGGAGCCCGACGCGAGCTTCCCGAGTGGCTGGGAGGCGCAGGTCAAGGGCTGGCGACGTCCGGGCCCCCAGGATCTGGCCGAGATCATCTTTACCTCGGGCACGACCGGCGACCCGAAGGGCGTGATGCTCAGCCACGCCAACCTGATCGGCACACTGGAGGTGGCCCACAGCGTGCTGCCCGAGCAAGAGCACCGCTGCGTCTCGCTACTGCCCCTGTCTCACATACTCGAGCAAGCCACCCTCGTCTTCTACACAATGACGGTGGGCGCCCACGTGCTGTACGTGCGGAGCCATAACCCGAGGGTCATCTTCGAGGCGATTCGCGATCATCGCACGACCACGCTCGTTGTCGTGCCTCAGGTCATCGACCTCTTCTGGGCGGCGATTGAGCGGGAGGTCGCGCGGCAGGGCAAAACAGCGATGTTTAGTCGAATGCGCCCGATCGCCCGACGGCTCCCCTACCCTGTGCGCCGGCGCCTCTTCTCGCAGGTCCACGCGCAACTTGGTGGCTCGTTGAATCTGATCATCTGCGCCGCGGCGTTCCTGCCGCCGGCGCTGCAGCAGGCCTGGGAAGACCTTGGCGTCGTAGTCATGCAAGGCTACGGCGCCACGGAGTGCGGCGTAGCGTCAGCAACCAGCCGTCGCGATCACGGCCTCGGAACGGTGGGGCGGACGATTCCGCCGGTGCAGGTGAAGCTCGCCGATGACGGCGAGATCCTCGTCGCCGGGTCGACTGTCTTCGGCGGGTACTGGCGTGCTCCGGGTCCCTCGGCGGCTGCAATCACCGCTGACGGCTGGTACCGGACCGGGGACATAGGCCGGCATGACGCCGCGGGACACCTCGTCCTGATGGGCCGCAAGAAGGACATTATCGTCCTGCCGAACGGCCTGAACGTGTACCCCGAGGACGTCGAGAACGCCCTACGCATCGCCGGAATCCGCGACTCTGTGGTGGTCGAACCTCTGCCCGGCCGAATCGAAGCGGTGGTGCTCGCTCCTGGCCTACCGGTTCTGCCTAAGCCGGGCGAGCCGGCTGATGCCACGCGCGCGCCCGAGATCAGCGATCCAGCCACCGTGCGTGCGGCGATAGAAGCGGCCGTCCGAACCGCGAATCGGACGCTCGCGGTCCATCAGAGAGTGGTTGCCTGGCGTCTCTGGCCGGACGCGGACTTCCCGAGGACCCACACGTTCAAGGTGCAGCGCGACCGAGTACGGGCCTGGGCCGTTGTGGATGAGCCGCTGCCGGTCCGGGAAGATGCCAGCTCACGGGCACGCAACTAGGCGGGTCAAACGCCAAGCCATTGGGCCAGGGTCTCGCCGCTAGTGGCGAGCCGCTTGCGCCGTCGGCCGCGAACGGCGATCAAGCTCCCATCGACCCGTCTGAGCCTCGGGATTCGGCTCGAATCTGGACACTGTGTAAGGCCGAAGCCCTTTGGGAGCCCATCGAAGGGGCCGATTCGACTCAGTTGGAGCACTCTGCGACGGTCGTGGGCAATTCGCGTTCGACTGGCTCGAACATTTGCGACTTCGGGAGCGACAACGAGTCATTGGCCTAGCGGCCCATGACTTTGGCGGTTGCCGTTTGGCAACCGCAAGTGGCGCATCACGGCCAATGGCTCGCGGCCACGCCATTTGCGGTTGGGCGCCGGCACCGCCAAAGTCATTGATCCCAACCGGAACCTGTTAACCGGCATGGGTTAACAGTGCTGGGGGACACACCGCTGGCCAAGCACCGTAGCTCCGCGCCTTCAGTGGAGAACGAGGGAAGCACTGACACAGAATCCATGTCTGCGTCGTTATCCTTCGCATGAACACCGTTGCAATGAGGTGGAGAGGGAGGGTCACGGATCCCACGCCTGAAGTCAGACGTGCAACTCCGACAGCATTCGAGGACATGTACCTCGAGTGCTGGCCACGGCTGTATCGGTATGCCGCCAGCCTGGCAAGGAACCGTGAGGATGCCGAGGACGTGGCTTGTGAGGCAATTCGGCGCGCTTATGAGGCGTGGGTGGCGGGGCGCGGCCCCAGCGGAGACGGCCTCCCTTGGCTGTTCCTGATCGCGCACCGTGTCGTAATTGACCGTAACAAACGGCGGAGTGTCACGTGGCTGCCAATTCAAGAAGGTGATGGCCAAGCAGGAGCCCAGGAAGGCCTTGGCTATCTAGAGACGTCGGAGTGGTTCAGCGGACTCCGCCGCCAACTCTCGCAGAAGCAATACGAAGCCATCGTGTTGCGGTATCTCTTCGATTTGGGCGACGTTCAGATCGGACGGATCATGGGCCTGTCGGCGGGTGGGGTACGCACGAACGTATCACGTGGGCTGGCCACGCTGCGGAAGCGACCGGAGGTGCTCGAGCAATGAACTCAGACGATTTCGAGTTTAGAGTGCGCGATCGCGTCAGGGCTCATGCACGCGATCTTGACCGTCAGATGCCACCGGCTCCGCCTTTGCGGCTACTGCTTGCTGTAGATCGATCAGTCTCAGCGCCGAGTCGCGCCAGCAGCTTCAGCCTTGCGCTCGCGGGATTAGTCGTGGCCCTCCTCGTCGGCGCCGTAGGCGTCGGGTCCTTCGCTTTGCATTCCGCGCCACCTAGCACCGATGGCTCTTCGAAGCCTGCTGCTTTGCCCTCGCCGGCTTGGTCGGCCCAACCTGCATTGCTGTCAGGTGGGATGTGGGTCCTTACTCCATCGATGATCAGTCAAGACGTGATCTGGTCGCCTGATATGTCGCATTTTGCCGTCGTCAGCCAAGTCGACAGCGGCACGTTCACGGTTTTCATGTTCGACAAGAGCGGCTCTTGGGTCGGGCAGGCTCCTGGGCGAGAGGCAGCTTGGGCGAACAACCAGGAGCTGCTGGTTCTACCTGTCGCGATGGACCGTGGGTTCCTGAGCACGGCCTTCATTGCCACCGTCGGATACAACGATGAGAAGACGATGAGCGCTTTGCCTGGCCGCTACAGTCACCTTCTTGGGGGCGCTAACGGCACCGTATCGCTAATGACGGAAAGCGCCTATGCCATCTGGCGCTCGGGTACGCTGCAGAAACAGCGCCCAGGCGAGGTCCTAGCGATTTCGCCCGACGGTAGTCTCCTGGCCGTAGATGGTGTTGCGGGCCTCAGGGTCGAGAAGGCAAGCGATGGGCAGGTCGTGCGATCGTGGCCCGAGGTCAGGCTCGGCCGCTATCCAACCGCAAGTTTCAGTCAGGACCAGTCCCACCTTGTCATGACAGACGTCGTCGGGAGCAAGGATGCGCTGGATGTGCTGACTATCCGAGATGGTTCGGCGACTGGTCTTCTGGCAGGTTCAGTTGCCTATGGGCCCACCTGGCTTGCTGACCAAAGGATCTTCGCGGGAGACAGCGCTGGTTCGTGGTGGCTGATCTCCCTCGATGGAAAGCAGACCAAGATGGCGACAATTCAGCCGACGGCGAGGGCAGCTGCCATCTCCCCCGACGGCGCTAAGTGGGCGGCAATCGACGAAAACGGGAAGCTCGTGATTGAGGGCTCCGGTGGGGCGCTAAACCTCGACACGCCACCCGGTCCGTCAAGGCTCTATTGGTCGCCCGACGGAACAGAGTTAGTGGTCGTTGGCGGCTCCAAGGTGGCTGTCTTCCGCCCGTAGGCTTGCCAGATCGATGAGACCAGGGTCAGACCGGCGGCCTTCAGCCGCCGGTCTGACCCTGGTTATGACGCGAACCTTCACCCAGCCTGGTCAATCACTCCAGTCGGGCCCACATATCGATGACCGCTCGTCGTGGCGACATCAACAAGAGGCTGGAAGGGTGACCAGCTCGCTTCCAATGCTGACCACACGAGACGAGTCGGACCGCTGAGGCCAGCGGACCTGGCATATGCCGATCGAGTCGATGCATCGAGGGTTCGGTAGGACTCGGTCACCCATTGGATGCTGCCCAGCTGATAGCGACCGGAGACGTCATTCACCTTTGCAATTGCTAGAGAGTCGGCTTCGAGACCTTGCTTTGCGACCGAGTCGGCGATGAGCCGTTCGGCGAGAGCCGCGTTCTCTCTGGTGGCGACCATCCAGCCGGTCACGTAGCGGCTAAAGAAATGGACAGGTCCCGGCGTGCCAACAGGCCGGAACGGCCGCAGGCCTGCAGCCAACATGCGAACCTGTTCGGGGGAGAGGATCTCAGGCGGTATCTCCGGCACGATGGGAGGCCGCCATTGGGCCAATGGCTCGAGATCAGCCGGGAGGCCAGGCCATGGGGCGACCACCGAGCAGGTGAACATGCAGGTGGTCGACGGTCTGGCCACCGTCGCGACCCACGTTGATGACCAGACGATAGCCGGCGTCCGCGATCCCCTCTTGTTTGGCCACCTCGGTGGCCGCGGAACAGATCTCCGTCATGACGCCGTGGTCCGCCTTTGCGATGTCCCGCACCGAGGGGATGTGCTTGCGGGCAAGAAGCAGGATGTGCGTCGGCGCCTGAGGCGAGATGTCGCGAATGGCCACGACTGCGGCGTCGGAATAGACCTGGGCAGCCGGCAGCTCGCCGGCGACGATGCGACAGAAGAGGCACTCGGAGGACATGGCGCGCTCCCTGGTTATCCCGACGGGTGGTTTGTACCCGCGTCGATCTTGCTACTCCAGGGTCGAACACGCCAGTGGCTAGAGCCCCATTCCGCCGGTCGTCTTCACAGGTCGTGCTTCGAAACGGGACCCGACGCTAGACCGCCACTGCTTCGAACGCCACCCAATCTTCTTCCGCCCAACGCCTGGTCACGTGCAATCCGGCGGCCTCGAAGGCGGCCCGTACGTCGGCCTCGCGGTCGCGGAAGATGCCCGAAGCCAGAATGCGGCCGCCCGGAGCCAGCTCGTCTCGGAGTGGCTCCGCGAGCAGCACCAGGAGCGACGCGATCAAGTTGGCGAGGACGATGTCGAAGGGCGCCTCGCCGGACGGAGAGCTGCCCTGGCGGACGCGGATGCGGCGCGTCAGACCGTTGAGGCGGGCGTTGGCAGTCGTCGATTCCACGGCGATCGGGTCGGTGTCCACTCCGAGCATCTCGCCCGCGCCCAGCTTGCCGGCGGCGATGGCGAGGATGCCGGAACCGCAGCCCACATCGATGACACGGGCCGTGCCGTTGCGAGCTCGACCGCGCGCCAGCAGCCCCTCATCGGCGAGGATCTCCAGCGCGGCCAGACACAGCCGCGTGGTCGGATGGAGCCCCGTTCCGAAGGCCATGCCCGGGTCGAGCGAGAGGACCACGTCGTCGGGGAGCGCCCGGTGGCGCCGCCAACTGGGGCGGATGACGATGCGCCGTCCGATTCGCAGCACCGGGAAATGGCTCTTCCACGCCTCGGCCCAGTCTTCCTCGCGAACGAGGCGCGTCTGCAGCTCACCGATGGGCCGGAGGCCGAAGGCCTGGAGGTGCCCCAGGGCCGTTTCGGCAGCGGCGATCGCCGCCTCGACGGCGGCCGGGTCGCGGCCGGGCAGGTAGGCCCGCACGATCGCCGGCTTGGTCGGATCCACTGCCGCGCCGAGTCCCTCATCGGTGAGGCGGAAGCCCGGCTCGACGCTCGTGCCACCGGGTGCGAAGCGCGTGAGTATCTCGCTGACGGCCTCGACGGCCTCAATGTCGGCGGCCACGGACAGCTCGACCCATACTCCCGGACCGAGAGCCCCGAGATCGGCCGGCTCGCCCGCACTAGCCGCGGGTTCGACGGCTTCGGCCCTAACCGAGGGCATCTTTGACCCGATCCATGATGCCGCCCGAGAGCACCACCTCACCGGACTCGGCCGCCAGTTCCTCGAGCAACTGACGCTGCCGCTTGGACAACTTCGTCGGCACCGCCACTCGCACCATCACATGCAGGTCGCCACGCGAGCCTGTTCGGCGCAGGTGGGGCACGCCTCGGCCGCGCATTCGGATCTCAGTCCCGGGCTGTGTTCCAGGCCGGATCTCGACTTCCTCCTCGCCCTCGATGGTCGGGATCCGGACGCGAGTCCCCAGGGCCGCCTGGGCGATCGAGAGGGCCAGGTCGCAATAGATCTCGGTGCCGTCGCGTCGAAGCTTCGGGTGGGGAGTGACATGAACGGCCACGTACAGGTTGCCGGCTGGGCCGCCGCGAGTACCGGCCTCGCCTTCGCCGGAAAGTCGGATCTGGTGGCCTTCGTCGATCCCCGCCGGAATCGTTACGCGCAGTTTTTTGTGGCGCTGCACTCGGCCATCGCCGTGGCAGGTCGCGCAGGGCGAACTGATGACGCTGCCTTCGCCGTGGCAGCGGGGGCAAGCCGTGACGTTGACCATCTGCCCGAGCATCGTCTGGCGAATGGTGCGAATCTCGCCTCGACCGCCGCAGTTCGAGCAGGCAACGGATGTGCTGCCGGGCGCCGCGCCGGTGCCGCCGCAAGTTCCGCACTTGTCGAGGAGGCTGAAATCGATCTCCTTGTCGATGCCACGAACGGCCTCGTCAAAGGTGATGCGCAGGTCGTAGCGCAGATCCGAGCCGGGCGGGCGCTGGCCACGCCGGGCCCCACTTGCCGCGGCGCCGCCCATGCCGGAGAAGAAGGCGTCGAACAGATCGCCAAAGCCCGCAAAGCCCTCGCCGAATGGCGAGCCGGTTCCGCCCATGTCGCCCAGTCCCGCCCGGCCAACCGTGTCGTACACCTGACGCCGCTTTGGATCGGACAGGACCTGGTAGGCCTCGTTGGCCTCCTTGAACCTGTCAGCGGAACCGGCCTCGGCGCTCACGTCGGGATGATGCTGCTGGGCCAGCTTGCGGAAGGCGCGCTTGATCTCGGCATCGGACGCATTTCGCTCGACGCCGAGGATCTCGTAGTAGCTCTTCTCTGTCGCCATCTCGGTCAGAAGGATACGGGACGAACGCCCTGGGCGAGTCGGTGGTGCTTCGGCGGCGTCATGACTCGATCACGGGAATCCGCTTCGACCGCGTACGATTCACCTATGCGAACCATCCTATTCGACTGGGACGGCACGATCGTCGACTCCATGGAGGCACTCTTCGAGACCACGGCTGCGACCTGTCGACACCTGAACCTGCCCTTCGACCGAGAGATCTTCCGGCGCACCTTCTCGCCCAACTGGCGGCTGAAGTACCGAGCCCTCGGGATCACCGAGGAACATGAGGATGAGGCAATCGCGATCTGGGCGAAGTCATTTCGCCCCGACGAGACGAAGCCGTTCCCGGGCGTTGGCGAGGCGCTCGATCGGCTCCGCGGAGCCGGACATCAGCTTGGCGTGGTGACCAGTGGCGACCGAGTCGAAATCGAGCCGCAGTTGGCGAGGCTCGGCATCGAAGGGCTTCTGACGGTGCGGGTGTTTGGCGACGACACTGACTCTGGCAAGCCCGACCCACAGCCGCTGCGGCTCGCGCTGCAGTTGGCCGGCGCCATTCGACCCGAGGATGCCGTCTACGTCGGCGACGCGCTCGACGACATGCGTATGGCAGCCTCGGCTGGAGTTCGAGGAGTCGGGATTGTCTCGATGCTCGCCACCGGCGACGATCTCCGTGCGGCCGGCGCCGCAGATTCGGCTGGCTCGGTGGTCGATTGGGTGGATCAGCTCCTGCCCCTACGCCAAAAGCAACTTCCCCAGGCGGCGCGAAGTAATGGCCAGGCCGACGGTGCCCATCGCGATCAGATAGACCAGGTCGATCAGCAGCGTGGCGTCGAGGGAGCCCGTCGTAAAGGCTCGGATCAGATGGACGCCTCGGTATAGCGGAGTTAGCTGGACAAAGGTCTGGACGGCCGCCGGATAGGCGTCAATCGGGTAGAAGGTGCCTGAGAAGAGGAACATCGGCATGATCGCGAGCTGCAGGAAGTCAAAATCGCGCCACTTTCGGACGAAGGTCGTGGCGGCCATTCCGGCTCCGGCAAAGGCGTAGCCCACGACCGTTGCCGAGGGGAACGCGAGCCACGCGAGTGGCGAGCTGATCAAACCCAGGCCGACCAGGCTGAGCAGACCCACGACTCCAAGGAAGCCGATCGAATAGAGGCTGCCCCGCATGAGGGCCCACAGGACCTCGCCCCGAGCGACGTCCTGGAGAGACATGGGCGTGGCGATGATCGCGTCGTAGAGCTTCGCGTACTTGAGTTTGCCGAAGAAGTTGTTGGAGGTCTCGTAGATGGCGCCGTTCATGGCCGACGAGGCGAGCAAGGCCGGCGCCACGAAAACGGCGTAAGGCACGCTCCGGCCATCGCCCAGCGCCACGTCGCCGATCAGCGCTCCCACTCCGAAACCCATCGAGAGTAGGTAGAAGAGGGGCTCGAAGAAGCCGGAGAAGATCACCATGAAGCTATGCCGGTAGACGAGCATGTTCCGCTGCACCAGGCGCGTGGGTCGACGCATTGCCAGGGGCAGAGCGATTCGAAGGCCCACCACCTAGACCTCCAGCCTGCGTCTGAAGGTGATTCGGGCGGCGAACAATCCGGCCCCGGCAACCGCGACCAGGACCGCGATATGGACCGACAGTCCAACGAGTTCGATCTGCCCAAGCGCCAGCGACCTTGCCGCCGCCACGCCGTGATAGAGGGGCGTCAGCCAGGCTACCGGCTGGAGAAACAGGGGCAGCTTCTCGATCGGGAAGAAGGTTCCGGAGAAGAGAAACAGCGGCGTGATCCCGAACCGGAAGAGCGCGTTGAAGCCGCTATCGCCGGTCCGAGTGGCCGTGAAGGCCATGATCGGGGCCGCAAAAGCCATAGCCGTCAGAACGGCAATCGGTACGGCCAGCACCACGAGCGGCGAGGCCGCGGCGCCCAGCACGACGATCACCGCCAGGAAGAGGACCGACAGCAGGGTGGCTCGGAATGCGATCCACATGAGATCGCCCGCGAGCAGGTCCAACGCCGTCAAAGGCGTGTTGAGAGCCGCGTGATAGGTCTTTTGCCAGTGGATCTTGCCCATGATTGGCCAGGCCGACTCGAACGCGGCCGCCATCATGGCCTGAGTTACCAGCAGGGCCGGGGCGATGTAGTCCAGATAGGGCACGCCGCCCAGAGCGCTGGCGTTGCGATTCACGTACAGCCCCAAACCGATGCCCATGGCCACGAGAAACAGGAAGGGCTGCGAGAGACCGGAGAGCAGGTAGCTATACCAGCCGCGACGGAAAACCAGCAGGTCGTGCTCGAGGATGCGCAATGAGCGGCGCGAGGCGATGGCGCCGGGCCGGCCCAGGCGCAGGCCAAGAACGCTCCGGCGGGCGAAACTCATCACTCGGCCAGGCTGCGGCCAGTGAGACGCAGGAAGACGTCCTCGAGGCTGCTGCGGCGGACCAGGACGCTGGCGGGCCGAAGACCGCGCTCGTAAGCGGCCGCGGCGGCCGCCTCGCCGTCCGTGGCGTACACCAGAACGCGATCCGGCAGCTGCTCGATCCGTTCGGCCAGACCCTCAAGCTTCTTGCCGAGCACGGCCGAGTCGTCCGTCTCGCCTTCCGGCCGATGGAACCGCAGCTCCAGGACTTCCCTCGTGACGTACCGGTCGATCAGCTCCCGCGGCGAGCCCTCGGCGACGATCTTGGCCCTGTCCATGACCACGAGACGGTCGCACAGCTGCTCGGCCTCGTCCATGTAGTGGGTCGTGAGGCAGAGCGTGACGCCGCGCTGCTTGAGTCGATACAACCGATCCCACAAGAGATGGCGGGCTTGTGGATCCAGGCCCGTCGTCGGCTCGTCCAGAAGGAGGAGCGAAGGCTCGTTTATGAGCGCGCGAGCAATGACGAGGCGGCGCTTCATACCGCCGGAAAGCGGCTCGACTTGGTCGTTGGCGCGCTCGGTCAGTTGCACGAACTCGAGCAGCTCCGTGGCCCGGCGGCGCGATTCGGCCCAGGACAGATCGAAGTAGCGGCCGTAGATCAGAAGGTTCTCGAGGACACTAAGTTCGTTGTCTAGCGTGTCGGCCTGAGGCACGACCCCGAGCCGCGACCTGATCCGCGCCCCATGACGGGCTGGGTCGAGCCCAAAGATGGTCAACTCGCCCGCGGTCACCGGCGACACCGTCCCGATCATGCGCATCGCCGAGGTCTTGCCCGCGCCGTTTGGGCCAAGGAAGCCGAAGGCCTCGCCCGGGGCGACGTCGAAGTCGATGCCATCGACGGCCGTAAACGAGCCGAAGCGCTTCGTCAGGCCACGAGCGTGGATCTGGGGTTGGCTGGCGGAAGATGTCTCTGACACTCAAGGATGGTACCGCCGGCCAGCCATCGGATGCTCGCCGACCCGGCCAGGTGGCCCACGAATCTCGTCGCCGCACCGTCTCGCCCGACACGTTGGGCCCCCACCATCGGCGGCCGGTCCCGGGACGATCTGGTCGTGGCCCGCCGGCCCTCCGGCGCGCATATCATCCTTTCATTACCAGGAAGGGTGAGGCTTGGACGAATTCTGGGTATGCCAGCTATGCCGGTCGCTGAACCGATTAGGTTCGGGCAAGTGCTACAGCTGCAAGAACAAGTACGGCTCCAAACCAAAAGACACCGGCGCGATCAATCCCACCGGCGCGTCCGCGCCCGCTCCGATAGCGCCCATGACCGCCCCGGGTGGGGGCCAATCGCGTGCCCCATATCTGTCTCGCCCGGTCGCCCTCGCCCCATACCAGCCACCGGCCAGAGGCAACAACCCCCCGCGCGGATTACGCCGACCCCATCCGATCTTGGCCATCCGCCAGAAAGCAGCTCGGTCGCTGGCTCTGCGCCAATCCGTCCCCGTGGCCTGGCTCGGCTACCTGACGGCGGTGCTGCTGACGATGGTGGTGTTCGGCGGAGTGGTGCTCGTCCTGAACTTGCTGCCAGCAGCCAGCTACCTGCTCCAGCACCTGGACGCTTCCGAGGCCTGGGGGCAGCTCAACGCGGGCCAACACGGCACCGTTCAGACGCTGGGCATCGGCGTGGCAATCGCGGCGACGGTCGGCCTACTGTGCTTTTCGGCGTTCCTCGGCCTGACTACCCACAACGCCACCGGCCTCGGAGCCGATCAGCCGATGCTCACGCCATACCGGGCCGGCCTCTGCTGGGCTAGCGCTCTGTGGGCTCAGGCTCGCATCGCGGTCGGCCTGATCGTGCCGGCGATAATCGTTTCGATGGGCTACCCCATTCCCGGCCTGATCGCGATGGTCGTGGCGATCGAGATCGCCCAAAGGCACATGGATGACCCGCTGGGCTGGCTGACCCGCCCCGCTCGCCACCTCGCCGACCTCTATGCCAAGCTGGGCGTCGAGGGCTCGATTGGCTCACCACTCGCCTCCTTCTGGTCGGTGAGCTTCCAGATAGCCAATCTACTCGCCATCTCGGTTGCGGCTTTGCCTGCCCTCGGATTGCTCGTCCACACCGGGTTCTCCCTGACCGGCCGGAGCGAGACCCTGGGTTGGCAGTCGGGCGGGCTTGGACCGCCGCAGCTCGGTATCGCCCTGCTCGTCGGCAGTCTGGCCGGCTGGGCATTGGCGTCAATGGCCATGCTGGTACCGATCACACTCGGGCTGGTCCAGCGCCAACGGACTCGCAGGACCCTGGTTCGCGTTGGCCGTTCTCGGTCGTGGGTCGCGCGGCCTGGCGAAGGGGGGTACACGCCCGCTGCACCGTCACGAAACCACCCATTCGGCGATGATCCGGACGACCGCCTGGTGGAGCGCATTCCCAGGTTCGACCCGCAGGGCAGCACGGGTTTCGCTCCCGAGCGCGGCCCCTCCGATTTCGGCTCCGACTCCGAGCTTATCGGCTGACTCTCGAGACCCGAGCAAGAAGGAACCCCGGGTTGCCCCGAGGTTCCTTCATTTACGCCTGAGTCTACCGGCCGGGATCAGGCCTCCTTGTACTCGCCTTCGACGACCTCCTCACCTGCATCGGCCGGACCGTCGGCCGAGCCCTGGCCCTGATCGTCGCCCGGTCCGTCTGGGGCGGCTCCGGCCGCGGCGGCAGCCTGATAGGCCGCCGTGCTCACCTTCTGGAGCTGCTCAATGAGCGCCTCGGACGACGACTTCACTGCAGCCAGCTCGCTACCCTTGAGTGCGGCCCGAACCGCCTCCACTAGGCGCTCCGTCTCGGCCCGATCCTCGGCTGAAACCTTGTCGCCGAGGTCGCGCAGGGTGCGGTCAGCCTGGTAGACCAGTGCGTCGGCCTGGTTGCGGGTCTCGACTTCTTCCTTGCGCTGGCGATCCTCGTCGGCGTGGGTTGCGGCCTCCTTGACCATGCGGTCCACGTCATTCTTGGAAAGCATGGAACTGGCCGTGATGCGGACCTGCGTCTCACGACTGGTGGCGCGGTCCTTTGCTGTCACGTCGAGGATGCCGTTGGCGTCGATGTCGAACGTGACCTCGACCTGCGGGATACCTCGAGGAGCAGGTGGAATGCCATCCAGGATGAACTTGCCGAGGGTCTTGTTGTCGCTGGCGAAGTCTCGCTCGCCCTGGAGGACGTGGACCTCGACCTGGGTCTGGTTATCCGACGCGGTCGAGAAGACCTGGCTCTTGCTCGTCGGGATGGTTGTGTTGCGGTCGATAAGCCGCGTCATTACGCCGCCCATCGTCTCGATGCCGAGCGACAGCGGAGTCACGTCGAGGAGCAGAACGTCCTTGACCTCGCCGGCGAGCACGCCAGCCTGGATCGCGGCCCCGACGGCCACGACCTCGTCCGGGTTCACGCCGCGGTGCGGCTCCTTACCGCCGAACATCTGCTTGACGGCCTCGATGACCGAGGGCATTCGGGTCTGGCCGCCCACGAGCACGATCTCATCGATCTCGGAGGGCTTGAGCCCGGAGTCGCGGATCGCCTGGGAGACCGGGCCGCGCGTCTTGTCGATCAGGTCGGCGGTCAGGTCCTCGAGCTTGGCTCGCGACAGCGCGATCACCAGGTGCTTGGGCCCTGTGGCGTCGGCCGTGACGTAGGGCAGGTTGATCTCGGTAGTTGTCGTGGTCGACAACTCGATCTTGGCCTTCTCGGCGGCTTCCTTGAGCCGCTGGAGAGCCTGCGGATCCGTCCGCAGGTCGATCCCCTGATCGCGCTTGAACTCAGCCAGCAGCCACTCGATGACGCGCTGGTCGAAGTCGTCGCCGCCCAGGTGGGTGTCGCCGTTGGTTGCCTTGACCTCGAAGACGCCTTCGCCCAGCTCAAGTATCGAGATGTCGAACGTGCCGCCGCCCAGGTCGTAGACGGCGATCTTCTCGTCGTGCTTCTTATCCAGACCATAGGCCAGGGCCGAGGCCGTCGGTTCATTGATAATGCGCTTGACGTCCAGGCCGGCGATACGGCCCGCGTCCTTGGTCGCCTGGCGCTGAGTGTCGTCGAAGTAGGCCGGGACGGTGATGACCGCCTCGGTGACCTTCTCGCCCAGGTACGCCTCCGCGTCCGCCTTGAGCTTCTGCAGGATCATGGCGCTGATCTCCGGCGGGGTGTAGGTCTTGCCGTCGGCAATCAGGACTTTGATCCCGTCGCTGTGCGAATCGCGCTCGACCTTGTACGGGACCAGGCCGAGGGAGTGCGCCACTTCCGGATCGTCAAAGCGGCGGCCCATGAACCGTTTGATGGAGTAGACAGTGTTGCCGGGGTTGGTAACGGCCTGCCGCTTGGCCAGTTGGCCTACAAGTCGTTCGCCTGTCTTCGAGAAGGCGACGACCGAAGGAACGGTCCGACCGCCCTCGGCGGACGGGATGACGGTCGGCTCTCCGCCCTCCATCACCGCCACGACGGAGTTCGTCGTGCCCAGGTCAATGCCGATGATCTTGCCCATTTAGTCGGTGCTCCTTATTTAGGTCAGGTGTGTCAGTTGGAGTGTGAAATGGTGTCGCCGGGCGCGGCCGCGCCGCCATCGGCAATCGCGACCATCGCCGGCCGCAGGACTCGGTCTCGAACTCGGTAGCCCCGCTGGATCTCGGCCACGACCTCGCCGTCGGGTCGGCCTGGGGCTGCCACGCTCGCTATCGCCTCGTGTTCGCGTGGGTCGAACGGTCTGCCCATGGCCTCTATCTGCGTCACTCCTTCGCTCTCGAGCAGAGCCCGGAGCTTGCGGTCGAGCAGGACGATGCCCTCGATCCAGCCGACGCCTTTGAGGTCAGCGGGCATGGCCTCGAGGGCCCGATCGAAGTCGTCAGCTACAGCCAGCAGCTTGCGCAGGAGCGACTCGCTAGCCAGACCCAGCTCGCGCTCGCGATCCTCCGCCGTGCGTCGCTTGAAGTTTGCAAAGTCGGCGGCCGTCCGTTGCAGACTGGCCAGATGCTCGGTCGCCAGGCGTTCGGCGACCTCCAGTTGGGCGCTCAACTGTTCGACCGTCGCTTCGTCCGCCAACGATCCTGCGTTCGGGGCATCGGCGGTCTGGCCGGGCCAGTCGCCGGCAGCGCCTCGGTGATGGGTTCGGGGCTGGGTCGATCGATCAGGCATACAAGTGCTCCACCAATTCGTTCATCAGCCCCGAGACGAACTCGACCGAGGCGATCGCTTGGGCGTATGGCATGCGAGTTGGTCCGAGGACGCCGACGACGCCGACAGCCCGACCGATCCGACCGTAAGGCGCAAGGACGAGCGACACGTCCTGCATCTCAAGGGGCCCGTTCTCGTGGCCGATGAAGATCTGGATAGTGCCCGCTCTGGCCACGCCCTCCACGAGCGAGCCGAGGTAGGCCCGGTTCTCCAGTGCGGCGAAGACGCGTCGCACCTTCTCGCTGCGGTCGAACTCCGGGGCAGCCATTACGTTCAGCAGGCCATCGCTGAATAGGTCGTCTATGACGGCCGCATCGAACTCGCGCATCGTCCGCACGAGCCCGTCCCCCATGCAAATTAGCAGAGCGGAGTCGGCGGTGCATTCGTCGCCCCGCGGCAGGTCGGCCAGCGCGGCGTCTATCTCATCGACCGTGCGATCGACTGCCAGGACGTTCAAGAGGATGGCCACTCGGCTGAGTTGCTCCTGGTTTGCCGTGGCCGGCAGGTTCTGGAGAGCCTGCTTCATTGTCCCTTCGCGGAAAACCACGACCAGCATGGCCAGCCGATCCTGGACCGAAACCAGATCCACGCGCCGCACCCGCGCCTCCTGAGGCTTGGCCGTGGTGGCCAGGCCGGCCGTGCCGGTATTGGTCGCAAGCGTGCTGGCGGCGAGGCGGAACCAGTGCTCGCTGGCGAATTCCACCTGGCCGAATTGATGACGGATCATCCGCTGCTCGACAGGCGGCAGGGACCACTCGTCGGCGAGAACCTGGACGTAGTATCGGTAACCCTCGTCGGTCGGCACCCGTCCGGCCGAAGTGTGGGGATGCGTCAGTAGACCCATGGCCTCGAGGTCGGAGAGGGTGTTGCGAACCGTGGCGCTGCTGACTCCCATGGGGTAGTGGGAGACAAGCGAGCCCGAACTAACGGGCGTCGCCGAGGTGATGTATTTGTCGATGACGGCCCGCAGGATTGCGCCCGATCGCGCGTCGAGCGAGCCGATGGTGCGGCGTGGCCGTCGCGCCATGTTTGACTCCATTCCACGCCGGTCCAATGTCGAGGTGCGAGTGGCGACGGGACGCGGCATTCGCCCGAAGGCAAGGTCCGCGGCCGTCAAACCGCCCCCGGTTCGGCCTGGCTCCGGCGGTGGTTAGCACTCTCACCGTGCGAGTGCTAACGTGCTGAGCGGATGGTATCAGCGACTCCCCGGGAGTGTCAACGGCGCCGGGGGTACCGGCGCCGTTGCGAGGGTGCGAGTACAACTTCGTGCAGGCGGCGACTTCCGTGGATGAGCCGTCGAGGCGCCGCATCCACGGGAGCTATGACGTCAGACGCGGGCCATGCTGCCGGACGTCGCTCCCCTTCGTGCGAGCGCATCGATGGTCACCGCGGCAAGGAGGACGAGGCCCGTGGAGATCAACTGCCACTCAGTCTGCAGACCTAGCAGGAAAAGGCCGTTGTAGATGGCCCCGATGACCAGGCCACCGAGAAGACCGTGGATTGCTCTGCCACGGCCGCCCATGAGGCTGGTGCCACCGATGACCGCAGCGGCGACGGCATAGAGAACCAACTGACCGCCATTGATATTGGTCGTGATGCCGCCCAGCTGCGAAAGGTAGATGATGCCGGCCAGCCCGGCGGTAGCCGAGCAGAGGATGAAGGCCCAGGTACGGATCGAGGTCACCCCGACGCCGGCCCGCCGGGCTGCCTCGGGGTTTCCGCCGACTGCATACACGTGGCGTCCGAACTGCGTCCGCTCGAGCAGAACAGTCGCGCCCGCGATCAGGCCAAGGACTAGCGGCACGACCCACGGCACGCCGATGATCGGCAGGTAGCTGCCCCGGTTGATGTTACAGATGGCAACGACGACTATCCCGGCCACCGCAAGAAAGGCGATTTTGGCGACGGTCAGGCCCACTGGAGGAGCCACGAGGCCGCTGCGGCGTCGACCGGCGTCCCGCAGCCACATCGACCCGCCGATCAGCGCAACGACGGCCGCCAACCCAATCCAGCTGAGAAGGGGATCGATGTAGGAGTAATCGATGCCGAACAGGAACTGTTGCGGGCTGCCTGGCCCCCCGCCCGTGACATTTACGGCCCCGGCGGCGCCGAGGAGAATGATCAAGACGCCGAACCAGAACAGGCTTCCGGCCAGGGTCACCACGAACGATGGCAACCGCAAGCGGGTGATAATGATTCCGTGGATTGCCCCAATCGCCGCGCAAATGAGCAAAGCGACGATGATCGCCAGCCACCAGGGCCAGGCGATGTCGGGATGCACCAGCTTGCCGGCGACGACCCCACCGATCGCTGCGACATAGCCGATGGAAAGGTCGATCTCGCCCAGCAGCAGGACGAAGCCTTCGCCCACCGCCAGCACGATGAACACCGCGCTCTGATCGAACAGGTTTACAAGGTTGAGCGGCGAGAGATAGACGCCGTTCAAGATCTGGAAGACGACCGTCACGGCGATGAGAGCGACCACGACGGGCAGCACACCGGCGTCGCCGCTCCTTGCCCGGACGAACCACGCCTTGAGGTACTGGCCCAGTGACTGGGCCAGTACCTCCGGCGGGATGACCTCGGCGGCCGCGGTGAGGTCGGGCGCGGCTTCAGCCTCGGCCGCGATCTCGGCGGAAGCGGCGTTGCTCCCCGATTTGTCCTCGATCCAAGCCACGGTTCAGCCCTTCCTGTGGTTGGAGCCGGATGCGACCACCGCGCGGCTCGAAGCGCCGGTCGTCATATAGTCCACCACGCTCTGCCGGTCGAAGGTTGAGAGCTGGTCTTGGACGACCATGCGGCCCAGGTGAAGGACGGCGACCCGGTCGGCGACCTCGAAGACGTCGTTCAGGCTGTGAGAGATGACCATGACGGCTAGGCCGTGGTCCTTGAGCCGCTTGACCAGGTCCAGCACCATCTTGGTCTGGGCTACGCCTAGAGCCGCGGTTGGCTCGTCCAGCACCACCAGCTTGGAGTTCCACATGACCGCCTTGGCCACCGCCACGGCCTGGCGCTGGCCGCCTGAGAGCGTTGCGACCGGCTGGCGAATCGAGCGAACCGTGGTCACGTGCAGGCTCGCCAGGGTCGCCGCGGCGGCCTTCTCCATGTCGTCCTCGTCGAGGAAGATGCGCCCGCGCTCGCGGCCAAGGAACATGTTCTGGACGATGTCCAGGTTGTCGGCGAGTGCCAGGTCCTGGTACACGGTCTCGATCCCCAACGAGGCCGAGTCCTTTGGACTGCGAATGTGAATCGGCCGGCCCTCCCAGAACATCTGCCCCTCGTCGGGCTGATGGATACCGGAAATGCATTTGGTCAGGACCGACTTACCGGCGCCGTTGTCGCCGCACAGCGCGGTCACTTGTCCCGCAGGGAGATCAAGGTCCACTCCGAACAGCGCCTGGACCGCTCCGAAATGCTTGCTGATGCCCCGCAACTTGAACAACGGCTCCGCGCCGCCCACTGTTGCATTCGCGAGTGTCGGCCCTCCCGGGGCTGGAGCACCTCCGGTGGGCTCGTCCATTTGAGTCAATGACATCCCTTTGACTCCCATCTGCGCTCGCGCAGCGGCCTTTTGCCCTGCTGGTCCTATGCCGGTGTGGCTGGCGTACGCGGCGTCGCGTTCGCCGGTCGCAATAATGCCGTGTCGCACCCGCCCTAGGGGGGTGCGACACGG
>JANYJI010000049.1 GCA_025358525.1 Chloroflexota bacterium
GCATGAATTGGCCGAGGACGGAACCCCGATCCGCGTCCTCGTCGTCGACGACGAGGACGCGATCCGCGACATCGTCCGGGGTTTCCTGGAGCGGGAGGGTATGACCGTCCTCGAGGCGGTCGACGGACCGTCAGGCGTTGCGGCAGCACGTGAGTCACGACCCGACGTCGTCGTACTCGACGTCATGCTGCCAGGTTTCGATGGCCTGGAAGCCCTCCGCCAGATCCGGTCGTTCGCCGATCCGTACGTGCTACTCCTGACCGCCCGCAACGAGGAAGTCGATCGAATCGTGGGGCTCACCCTGGGCGCCGACGACTACCTCACGAAACCATTCTCTCCGCGCGAGCTGGTCGCGCGAGTCCGCGCACTCTTGCGCCGTCGCCGTGAGCCGGAGATGAGCGGCCAGGTCGTGCGGACGGGCGATCTCTCGGTGGACGTGCCCGGCAGGACGGTGACGGTGGCGGGCGAACCCGTCGAACTCACCGCCCTCGAGTTCGATCTCCTGGCGGCCCTCGTCCGCGACCCCGGCGTCGTCCTCACTCGCCAGCGGCTCCTGGACGCGGTCTGGGGCGTCGATTTTTTCGGGGACGACCACGTTCTTGACGTCCACGTCGCGAATTTGCGGCGCAAGATCGGGCGGGGCGACGACGCGAGCCCGATCGAGACGGTCCGAGGCGTTGGGTTCCGCTTCGCGAGGGATCGGCGATGAAAGGCTTCGACCTGGGACGCCTGCGCTGGCGCCTGCTCATCGGCAACCTGCTGGTGGCTGGGGCGGGGGCCTTCGTCGTCGTCGTCGCCGTGAGCCTTGCCGCTCCGCAGGCCTTCGACAACGCGATGGGCAACGGAAACATGGTTGGCATGGGCGGCATGATGAGTGCGACCGTCTCTACGGCCTTCGGCGCTGCCGTCGGCTCGGCGCTCCTGCTCGGGCTTGTCGCAGCGGGCCTCGTCGCGGTCGTGGTTGCGCTCGTCATCTCGGCCAGATTGGCGCGCCCGATCAGCGCTCTCGCGGAGGCAAGCGGCCGCATCGCAGCGGGCCACTACGACCAGAGAGTGCAGGGTGGCGGCGGCGAGCTCGGGCAGCTCGCCAACTCGTTCAACGCCATGGCTGCCTCCCTGGAAGCGACCGAACGTCGACGGCGTGAGCTCATCGGCGACATCGCGCACGAGCTGCGGACGCCGATCGCGTCGCTGTCCGGGTATCTCGAGGGACTCGAGGATGACATCTTCAAGCCGGGGCCCGATACGTGGCGCGTTCTGGGCGACTCAACGGCCAGGCTGGCACGGCTTGTCGACGACCTATCCGATCTGTGGCGAGCCGAGGCGCACGAGATCGCCCTCGTACCAGAAGACCTCGACGGGCCGACCGTTCTCGCGGATGCGGTCGAGCGTCATCGGGGCGCCGCCGTTGGACGCTCGATCGAACTCGGGGTGGGGGACGCCGTCCCGGTCCGGCTCAGGGCCGACCGCGCCCGGCTTACCCAGGTGCTGGACAATCTGGTCGGCAACGCGCTCCGCTACACCCCGGAAGGTGGGGCAGTCCGTCTCGCGCTAGCCAGTCACGACGGGATCGCCGCGATCACCGTGTCCGACACCGGGCCCGGCTTGAGCCCCGATCAGCTCGGCCGCGTCTTCGAGCGCTTCTACCGCGCCGATCCGTCGCGCTCGCGAGAGGCGGGTGGCAGCGGGCTGGGTCTCGCAATCGCGAGGGCGCTCACCGAGGCTATGGGCGGTCGGATATGGGCGACGAGTGCGGGGCTGGGGCACGGCGCGACCTTCGGATTGGAGCTGCCGAGGGCGTCGTAGGCGACGTCGCACGGGGCGGTCACGTGTGCCTCTCCACCAGCCGGAACGCCATGCTGCAACCAGTGGCAATTACTCCCTGGCGCACTATACAGTTGTACGTGCTGCGGACAGCGGCCTCGGCGTCCCGACCTGAAGGCGAGAAAACATTGATCTTCACGGCGACTCGGCTCTTTGGCACCTCTCCAGAACTTCGGCAGCGCCTGGTTCGACTCTACGCCTTCCTGCTCGTCTTCAACGTGGCGGCCTGGGGCCTCGTTCTCATTGCAGCGGCGTCGTATCCGATCTTGCTCCCGACCGCGTTCCTCGCCTACAGCTTCGGTCTTCGCCATGCCGTGGACGCAGACCACATCGCGGCCATCGACAATTCCACGCGCAAGCTCATGCAGGACGGCCAGAGGCCAGTCGCGGTCGGTCTCTTCTTCTCGCTCGGGCATTCGACGATCGTCGTCGCCCTCTCGCTCGTGATCGCTGTCTCCGCGGGCCTCGTCAGCGACGTGCCGACGCTTCGGTCGGTCGGTGGCCTCATTGGGACGGCCATTTCGGCGACGTTCCTGCTCGCCATTGGCCTCATCAACCTCGTCGTGCTGCTCGACATTTACCGGATGTTCCGCAAGGTTTCGGCCGGTGGCGCTTACGACGAGCAGTCGCTCGAGGACTATCTGTCGAACCGTGGCCTGCTCGCCCGGGTCTTCCGCCCGGCCCTCCGGATGATCCGCAAGAGCTGGCACATGTACCCGCTCGGCGTTCTATTTGGGCTCGGCTTCGACACCGCCTCCGAGGTCGCCCTGCTGGGGCTGGCTGCGACGTCCGGGGCCTCACATGTCCCGGTCTGGTACATCCTCCTGCTGCCGGCCGTTTTCGCCGCGGGGATGTCGCTAGTGGATGCGACCGACGGCGTACTCATGCTCGGAGCCTACGGCTGGGCGTACATCAAGCCGATCCGGAAGCTCTACTACAACCTCAACATCACCCTGGTCTCGGTGCTCATCGCGTTCGTCATCGGCGGCATCGAGGCGCTCAACGTCATCGGCGCGGAGCTAGGGCTGTCGGGCGGGATCTGGGGTGTCGCGGGACAGCTTGA
>JANYJI010000052.1 GCA_025358525.1 Chloroflexota bacterium
CTCCAGCCCGGTAGCCCGCTCAGATCGGTCGTGTCTCCGAAGCAGTCCAAGCTCTGGCTGTCCTCCAGTGGGAGGGGGGTCATCGGAATAAGGGTCTGACCGCTTTTGCCGATCTCGAGCGAGACGACTTCGCTGCCCTGCGTCGATTTGAAGATGTAGGTCGCATAGACGGCGGTGGAGGGGCTCACCGAGGTGACCTGATTGGCAGGCTTGCAGTTTGTGCCGGTCTTGGGAACGTCAGTCGAGAATACGACCTTGCCTCTCTGCACCGAGTTCATCTGGGTCACGACGAAGCCGGCAATGGCAAGGGCGATCACGATGCCAACAACCCCGATGAGACGGGGCAGCGGGCTGCGGCGCACAGGAACAGGCGTAGGTGCCGGCACGCCCCACTCTGGCGGCGGAGATGCCGGCACGCCCCACTCTGGCGGCGGAGCGCCATAGGGGGAAGCGGGCTGGGCGCCATAGGGCTCTGCCGGCGGCGGGGTCTGGGCGCCGGGCGCCTGTCCCTGGTCGTTCGGATCCATGCCTGTCATCTCCATATCCGCGCCTGGTCGGTGAAACGCTGGGGCGAGCATATCGTGCGCGCTGCCTAACCACCGGACAGTTCTGCCACCCGAGCCCTTATGAGGCGATTCTAGAAGCGCCGACCGGTACGACATACCGGCGTAGGCCCCGGAATTGCCCGGAGTGGTAGCGTCGATTCTGTCCGCGACTAGATCGTCGACCAGATATGCCTGGAAGGAGTGCTACATGAGTGCTCAGGTTGACAAGGCTGAGCTGAGGCGTCGCCTCACTCCGCTCCAGTACGCCGTGACCCAGGAAGCAGACACCGAGCAGCCCTTCACCGGCGCCTACTGGGACAACCACGAGGCTGGAGCCTACCGCTGCGTTGTCTGCGGGGAGGTTCTCTTCGGCTCCAGCGAGAAGTACGACTCACGCTGCGGTTGGCCGAGCTTCTTCGACGTCGTCGACAAGGCGCGAGTCACGACTCGCGTGGATCGCACCTTCGGGTCGGTCCGGACGGAGGTCCTGTGCGCCAGCTGCGGAGCGCACCTGGGGCACATCTTCGACGACGGCCCAAAGCCCACCGGGCTTCGCTACTGCATCAACTCAGCCTCCCTCGACTTCAAGGAACGAGCAGGGGAGTAGCGGGGGGAGTAGCAGTGGAGTAGCGGGCGGTAATCACCGTCTTTGCTGGCCAGCGTGCCGCCGCACGCGCCCGAGAGCACGGCCGGGGTCGCGCCGAGCTTGGACATCTGCCACCATACCGCTATGAGCGTTGAGATTCGGGTCTGCCCGCCGGAAAGGTTTGCCGAGTTCCTCAGGACAGACGAAGTCACTTTCAGCGAGGACCAGCCGGACGATCTGTACGAACGGATCGAGGCTGTCTCCGACAAGGAACGGTTCGTCTGCGGCATCGAAGATGACCGGTTCGTCGCCACTGCGGGCGTCTTTAGCCTCCGTTTGAGCGTTCCTGGGGGCGACATCGCGGCGGGTGGCATCACCGGGGTGTCGGTCTTGCCGACACACCGCCGCCGTGGCCTGATGAGCAAGTTGATGCGGTTGATGATCGACGATTGTCATCGCCGCGGGGAGCCTGTCGCGATGCTCTGGGCCGCCGAGGGCGCCATCTATCAGCGCTTCGGCTTTGGCATCGGCACCTTCAGCCTGAACCTCGAGGCGGAGTCGCGGGCGGTGCGATTTGCCCGCGAGTGGCCGACCGAGGGTCGATTCAGACTGTTGCCGGCAGGCGAGGGGCGCGAGATCGTGGAGCCCGTCTACGAGACGGCCCGGGCCCAGCGCGCCGGATTCCTAACGCGAACTCCGGACTGGTGGAGCGGCATCCTTCCTTACAGCGAGAAGGACAAGAAAGGCGGCGAGGCCCGACGGCTCGTGGTCTACGAAACCGACGCCGGCGTTGAGGCCTACGCTGTCTACAAGACCAAGGCCGAGTGGAACGTCCGAGGTCCCAACGGCCAGCTGATAGTCGATGAGGCGATGGCCTCGACTCCGCGCGGCACCCGCGAGATCTGGCGGTACCTGCTTAGCGTGGACCTTATGCAGACCCTCAAGACGTGGCGGCTGCCACCGGACCATCCAATCCTTACTCTCGCGGCGGAACCCCGACGTCTCGGCGTGACAATAGGGGACGGACTCTGGGTCAGGATCTTGGACGTCACATCGGCCTTGGAGGGGCGGACTTACGGACTCAACGGCCACGGCCATGGGCGGGTTAGTTTTGACCTGCGAGACGAATACTGCCCCTGGAACGCGGGCCGCTGGTGTGTCGAGGTCGAGGCTGGGCGGGCAAGTGTCGCGCGCACGGACGACGCCGCGGATCTGGCCTTGGACGCGAAGGACCTGGCGTCGCTCTTTCTGGGGGGCTTCACGTCAACGGCGCTATCGACTGCCGGCAGAGTGGTCGAACTGCAACCGGGAGGTCTGGCCGCGGCCGATGACCTCTTCCCGACGGCGCTCAAGCCGTGGTGCCCGCAGGTGTTCTAGCTTTGAAGGCCCTGGGGTCCGGGCGAGTGGCCGGGACCTGGGTGGCGGCTGAGCTAGCGCTCGAAGCGGACCGGCTGGTGGTTCCCCGACGGCGCGCAAACGTCGCACAACGTCAACCCGTCTTCGATCAAGGCTGCCCTGCGGCGGCCCCGGCCTCCGCTTAGCACGACGGGGTGCTTGCAGACTGAGCAATGGAGGGCTTTCGCATCAATGCGATCACCTCTTATCGACATCCTGTCACCCATTTGGCGCGGTTTGGGCAACCCGCGTTGCCTGGCGGCCCGGGCCTGTGGGGGAGCGCGCAACCGCTCCTAAGCTACGAATCGGCCCTTCTCCCCCGGCCGATAATGCGACGTCTGCAGCAATTGTGGGGGTGACGTTCCTCCACTGCCGCCCCGAGCCGAACGGAGGAGCCTCGACTACTGCCCCTGCACCTATACCCGTACCGCAGGAGGGTGTGGTCTACGGCGAACTCCGTACTCCGACATTCTAAAGCATTTGGTTGATAAAACTTGACTGGTTCCACAAATGGAGCGTTGCTTCTCGCAGTGGAACCTTCGATTCCGTCTGGCTAACCGAAATGTCCACTTGCGGGAACCCAGAGGCCCGGTTTCGCGTCCAGGGGTCGTCCGATATGCGATTCGAAGCGAACCGAATCGACCCACTGAGGAGACGACCATGAACCTGCGTGCCGCAATCGCTCGGCCGACGACGAAGCTGCTGGCTGGCCTGTGCCTCGTTGCGGCGGCGTCGCTGGCGATAGGCTGGACGGCTGCGTCGGTGTCAGCGTCGAGCGGCTCGAATGCATCTGCCACCACATCTCGGGACGGCGGCTCGAATGCCGCCGGCTCTGGCGAGATCTCGATCTTGCCCCAGAGCCCCAGTTCCGCCTCGCGGGGTTCCGGGACCGCCACCTCGATCGCCTACCCGCTGCCCGGCTACAGCGCCCTTGGTGCGGCACCCGAAGGGACAATCTTGGCTCAGGGCACCGGGACGGCCACGATGAAGTTCGACGGCTCCGACAGGACCGCAGCGCTGAAGAAGGCGACCGACGCGGCTCTGTCCGCTGCCCGTGCCAGGGCGTTGGCCATCGCGTCGTCGATGGGGGTCCAGCTCAAGGATGTCTATTCGGTCAGCGTCGACTCGAACGAGAATTACGCCTACCCGACGCCAGCGTGTCTGATGGCGCCTCTCAAGCCGGGCGTGGATGGCGGCCCGACCACGGGCGGGTCAAGCGGCTCGACCGGGGGCGCGAAGCCCCTGCTGCCGAGCGCATCGGTTGTATGCGCCGGTATAGCGAACGCCAGCCCCAGTTCGGCCCAGTTGAACGTGACGCTGGTCGTGGCCTACAAGTTCGCCTAACCGCGGCGGACGTTACCGGACGCGGGGCCTCGGATGGCGGCCGTGGGTGCGATCGTCGTGTCCTCGAGGAGACAGGGTCTCCGGCCGTCAGCCTCCGGCGGGGAGGCGCTCGAGATCGACGGAACGCACGCGCCGCGTCTTACCGGCCTCGGTGCGGACCATGGCGGCAGGGATTACGCCGACCACGATCGACTCCACAACGGCCGACTCGCCGGAGTAGAGGCCTTCGCTGCCGATGCGCACTCGGTCTCCGACCGAAAGGTCGTCGCGGATCTCGAGGGCCGCGAGGTTGATCGTCGCGACCGTCGTTCGCACGTAGCCGGGGTTGCTCGGCAGGCCGACGGTCCTGGCAGGTTTGTTGGCCGTCTTGGCCGTCGGATAGGTCACTTTGCGTTTGCGCACTGGTTAGCGTCTCCTTATCGGGAGGTGGCCGCGAGAGACCGGCGAGGCCGACCGGATGGGGCCGATTCTCTCTGATGCCCCCAGCCCGACGAGGAAGGCGCGGCCGAGCGCCCCGCGGGGCGTCGCGACTGAGTGGGCTCGGCGTCGGGGTTTGGCAAGAACTCTTCCACGACCGCGCACGGGATCGACTTGCGAAGCAGGCGTTGAACCGCCCGAAGCTCCTCGACCTCGTCCGGCGAAACCAGGGAGATGGCCGTCCCACTTGCGCCGGCGCGACCCGTTCGGCCGATGCGGTGGATGTAATCCTGCGGCTCGTACGGCAACTCGAAGTTGACGACGTAGGGCAGGTCCGCGATGTCGAGACCGCGCGAGGCCACGTCCGTTGCGACGAGGACCTTGACAAAGCGACCCCTGAACGCCTCGAGGGCCCGTGTTCGCTCCGACTGGCTGCGGTCGCCGTGGATGGCGGAGGTGCTCACGCCACGTCGATCGAGGTACGAAGCCAGTCGGCTCGCCCCGGCCTTGCTGCGGGTGAACACCAGAACCTGCTCCATCGCGTCGCGCTTGATCAGGTGGATCAACAGGTCGGCCTTGCGGTCCTGATCGACCGGGTAGAGGACCTGGGTCAGGTTGTCGGCGATGCTGTTGCGGGCCGCGACTTCGATGATTTCCGGGTCGCGCTGGAACTCTTTGGCCAGCCGGCGAATGTCGTCCGAGAAGGTGGCCGAGAACAACAGCGTCTGGTGCTGAGTCGGCATGAGAGCGACGATCTTGCGCACGTCCGGAATGAAGCCCATGTCTAGCATTCGATCGCCCTCGTCGAGGACGAGAACCTCTACCTGACTGAGGTTGACGGTCTTTTGCCCGATGTGGTCGAGCAGACGGCCCGGCGTTGCGACGAGAATTTCGACACCGCGCCAGAGGAGCTTGATCTCGGGGTCGATCCGGGTGCCGCCGTAGACGACGGCAGAGCGCAGCGACGTGCCGCGGCTGTAGGTCTTGACGGCGTCGCTGACCTGGACCGCGAGTTCGCGAGTCGGGGTCAGGATGAGGACGCGGACCGGATGTCGAGCCGGCGAAAAGCCAGCATTGGCGTGCCCTCGAAGCCGCTCCAGCGTGGGCAGGACAAATGCGGCAGTCTTGCCGGTACCGGTCTGGGCGGCGGCGAGAACGTCGCGGCCGGCGAGAATGGGGGGGATAGCCGCGCTCTGAACTGGCGTCGGCTCCGTATATCCCTCTCGCGCGACTGTGGCGAGAAGGTCGGCCGAAAGGCCGAGGTTGTCGAAAGTCAAAAGAAAACTCCTGAGTGCGTCAGTTGACGCGGGGTTCGACCGGGCCGGGCGGGAACGGATTGGGTCCCGCGCTGATGGCGCAATCGAGATGAGGGTCGGCACCCATGTGGCGTGCCGACTGCAGACGCTGCTGCAGCGTGTCTGGCATAGCAATTGACGGAATTATGGTAGCACCCGCCTATGCCGAGACGGGTTGGGTCGGCGAGTTCGATCACACCGCGACCCGTGGCAGGCTGCGTTCGGCGGCTCAGGCTACGACCGCCGCGAGCTTTCGGAATTGGGGACGGGGCGTGGAGGCGCTAGCGCTCGCGGCCCGGTCGAAGATGCGTCGGTATTGACTCCCGATCTCCCACCAGACCATTCCTCGACTGTGCTCGTACGCTTGCCGCCCCATCGAGGATCGAAGCTCCGGATCGCGCAGCAACTCGATGAATGCGTCGGCGAGCGCTTCCGGGGAGCCAGGCGGGACAAGCCGGCCGCGCTCCGGGGAGAGCATTTCCAATGCATATGCGTAGGGGGTTGAGACGATGGCCTTGCCCGCCGCCATGGCGTAGGAAAGCGTGGCCGCGACCGTCCGGTCGAGATTCGGATAGGGCGTGGTAATGATGTCGGCGGCCTCTAGCCAGTTCCCAAACTCCACGCGACCCACGAATCTATCCACGAACTTGACGTGTTGGCCCAAGCCCAGCGCAGCCACCTGTGCCTCGAGCCGGGCTCGATACGCGTCGCCATCGAGGGCGAGAGGATTCGAGTCGGTCGCGCCCATGATCACGTAGCAGGCAGTTGGCACGGCCTCGATCACCGCGGGCATCGCGTCGATGACCGATTCGCAGCCCTTGCCCGGCTCGAGCAGGCCAAAGCTGAGGATCACGGCCCGGCCCTGCAGGCCGAGGCGTGGCTTGATGGTGTCCGCGGCTACCTGCGGCAGATGCGGCACGCCGTGGGGGACGATGTCGAGACGCTCGGCAGGCACTCCGTAGGAACGAGCCATTTCGGCTGCTGCCGCGTGAGACATGACGATTGTCGCCCCGGCGAGATCGACCAACTCGGTCAGGATCGACCGCTGAGCCGGCGACGGTTGGGCGGGCACGTCGTGGAGCGTCACCACCATCGGAACGCGGAGGGCCTCGGCGAAGTCGAGGACAAACTCGCCGTCCTCGCCGCCCCAGAGGCCGCGCCCGTGCTGGACGCAAACCACCTTGACGCCGCAGTCGTTGAGGGCATGCGCTACATACGCATAATCGGCCTGGGTGTCGCGCCGGATTCGATGTCGTACCTCGGCCGGGTAGGGCCCGACCTCTCCCGCTGGGTGCAAGGCCACGATCTCCCGCTCGCCGACCGTCGTGGCCAGATCGTACGTGAAGGTCGCGATGCCGCATGGGCGCGGGGAGTAGGTGGAGACGAAGGCAGTCCTCGAGATGAGGCAACTCCTGTCAGGTTGGCCGACCGCGTACCGCGGTCCCAGGGGCATGACGCCCCAAACGGCTTGCCGTTGATCTTGGGCCACTTCGGGAGCGACGCGTCACGGCAGTTCGCGTCGGTGCGTTGCGGCCCTAGGCGCTAAGCGCTTCGGGCCGCGTTGCGAGTCGGGGTTAGGCCGCAGTCACCTGGACGGCGCGCGGGCCCTTGGGGCTCGTCTCGATTTCGAAGGAGACGCGCTCACCGCCAACGAGGCGATCGAACTCAAGGGGGGTCTGAACGCCACCGCGGTGGAAGAAGTATTCCTTCCCATCCTCGGCCGCGATGAACCCGAAGCCGCGATCGGCAACGACCTTCTTAATAGTACCGGTGGTCATAAGTGACCTTTCTTCTTCCCGATCCAAACAGCAGACGCACGGTCTGTCGGAAAGGGGGGTCGACCACGCGGAGCGTTGCCGCAAGTGGCGGTAACGGACCAACGGTACTCGCTTTAGTCTGATAGCACAATCGCAAGCCCCACCCCGCGGCGGCCCGCGAGCCGCCTATGACCTTCGGTCGGGTGCGGGCGAATCCGTTGCTCGGCGGCGATGCCAGGCCCTCGTTCGGCTTGACCAAACGCCGGGCCTGCCCCATCGTGGAGGCGAGCCGACTGCGCCGAGTCACGATTTCGTCGCCCGCAGCGCGCGGCAGATTGGATCCTTGTTGGCCCGCAGAAGCTTCCGCACCGCCGATGCGCTCATCGTGGTGAGTACCGACGGCTATTTCGATGTCTTTCCGCCCGTCGATCGCTCGCCGAACGACAAGCCCAACTACCGCGGAGTATTGGCCGAGCTGGGACCGACAGTTCGCGGCCAGGACGACCGGCTGACCGTTCGCCCGGCGTCTGTAGTGCTCGACGCCGCCGTCTCGGCGTGGTCCCGTAGCCACGGCGCAGCGGCAGTGCGGGGCGATCTCGGCTTTGGCCGCGACGACAGCAGGCCCTAACCCCTCCCGGCTCTCCGCCGCCGCTTCTTGTTGCTTTTTCATGTGCTCGCAACCCGTGCTTGCTCGCAAGCCTGAAGGAAGACTCATATGACTGACGACGCAAAGCCAAATGCCGCGCCCGAGACCCCGCGCGCCGAAGCCAACCGCAGCAAGTCGACATACCGTTCTGCCGCCCCTGCCACCGTCGCGGTTGACAGCCGTCTGAACGGCGGCGCCGGCGTGCAGCGGAGTCATCTCCGCAACCGAAAGGCCTGGCTCAAGGGCCGCACCCGCGCCGGCCAGACGTGGGCGCAGCGCAAGGCCGCCAGTCTCACCTACTGCCCGGCCAAGCCGCGAGCAAGCTAGCGATGGGGCGCGGACGCGCCGCAGTGCCCAAGCCGCCGCGCATCTGTGGTCGCTCGTGCGTCGCGCCTGGGTCTTGATGAGCTGACCGCTCTCCAGCGACAGGCGTTGGTCGGCGAGCCACCCCTCCGTAGCCGTCAGAATGGTCCCGTCGAGTCGTGTTGGCCGGAGGGAAGGCGTGCGAGAGATCGTCGGGCGATATGTAAAGCAGATCCTGGACGATGACGTGCCCGGGCTGGCTGCCGAACTCGCCTATCGGTTCATGTTTGCGACCTTCCCTTTCGCCATCTTCCTGGTGGCGCTCAGCGGTTTAATGGCCAGCTGGCTCGGCATTGCCGACCCGAGCGGCCGGATCATCGGGGCCATCGGCAACTCGCTGCCGTCAGACCTGATCGGCCCGGTGAAGGCTCAGCTGGAACTGGCGCTTGCCCATACGGAGCCCCAACTGCTGTCCGTTGGTGCGCTCGTGACTTTGTACGCGGCCACGGGCGGGATCGGCACCTTAATGAAGGCGATGAACCGTGCCTACGACGTCCCCGAGACTCGACCGTTGGCCCTGCGCCTGGGTCTAGCCGCGTTGCTCACGGTCTTCGGCGGCGCAGCCGTGGTCGTCTCGTTCGTGGCGGTCGTGGGCGGCACGCTGGCCACTCAGCGGCTGATCGACGCGGTCGGCCTGGGGCAAGTTTGGCCGACGCTAGCGCTGCTTCGCTGGCCGGCTGTGTTCGTCCTGCTGGTGGTGGCGGTGGCCGTGCTGCTCCGATACGCCGCGAACTTCCGAACGCCGTGGCGCTGGGCAGCGGTCGCGGCGGGGACCTTCGCCGTGGTTTGGCTGGCGGTCACTTATGCGTTCGGGTTGTACGTCGCGCGCTTCGCCAGCTACGACGCCACGTACGGTGCGCTGGCGGGCGTGATCGTCCTGATGCTGTGGTTCTACCTGACCGGCTTCGTGCTGGTCTGCGCCGCTGAGCTGGCGGCGATGCTGGTGCGACTCCAGTCGCCGCCTCTGGTGGCCGAGCCAGACTGAGTTACGGAGCGTGGCCGCTCGGCGCGTGGCCGCTCGGCCGTGTCGCGTGGCCGCGGGGCCGCAGGGCCGCGTGGCCACGGGGCCGCAGGGCCGCAGGGCCGCGTGGGGGCGCCGGGGGGCTCGGGACGGGGGCCGCAGGGCCGCAGGGCCCGTTCGGCGTCACGGAATTCCGGTTTACCGACCCGGGCGGTACTAAGTGGAACGGAAGCTGGGTCGCGGTGCAGCGGGAGGCTCCCACGCGCCGAATCTCGGCTGGACGCTCCGCATCGGGCACCTGGCCATCGCGATTCGGCCTGTCGAACGCCAGTTGCGCCTAATCCCTTGCATGTCAGGGCCGCGCCGACCCCTGCGGGCCTGTTCCTATCGCGCCCCTCCTCCGTAACACCGCCCCCATCGGTATTCCGGAGATACAGCCGCGCGAACGGCCTCTCGATCTACTTGTCGAAGCGCTGCCGACGCACCCACGTGACGCACGCACGTGACGCACGCACTTGGCCCCCGCGGTCATTCGAGTGATCTTTGCGAACGGCCTGCTCGATCTGCTGGTTGAAGCGCTGCCCACGGTGGCTGGCCTGTTGACCGAACCGGTCCTATTCCAGCGCCTGTTCGAAGAGATCCACCGCGACGGACTGAGCCCGCAGTCAATTCAGGCCTGGCTCGGCATGTATCTGCGAGAGGAGCAGCGGCTGGGGCGCCTGGCGGTTGCCGATGCGACCCCGATCGGGACGCTTCTCATGGGAGCGGTCACGTCCTCCATGGTTCAGGCTGCGCACCGCCTCGAGGCCGCTGCTCCGAACGCGCGCGCCGTGGTCTGGCCGGATGTGGCCCACATGATCGGCATGGAGGCCCCGGACCGCCTCAACGCGCTGATCGTGGCCGTTCTGGCGCCACTTCGTCCCTGGGAGTGAGCTGATCTCTCCGGCTCGTTCATCTGGCGCGATTAGCTTGACCACCCCTCGAAACTAGACGCATGAACGAGCCGCGCGTGGACCCATTGTGGCTGGCAGATTGGCGACGCCAGGTCGCCGAGTTGTATGCGGAGGTCCGCCGCATGGCGGCCGCCGATCCAGCCGCCGCACATGCGCACTGGCGGACCGCCCGCGACGCCCTCTACCGCGGACATCCGGCCTCGCCCGTGCCCCAGGAGGTTCGCGCTGAGTTCCGGGCGATCCACTTCCCGTACGATCCCCGCTTGCATTTCGAACTGCCCGTGATCGGCGACGCTGCGCCAGAGGCCGATTCCGCGTCCGAGTCCGATCCAGTCGCCCCCGCCTCACCTTTCGGGCTCAAGCTGCCGATCAGTACCGGCCAACCGCTGGGTTTCGAGCGGGTCGGCTGGCTCGACGTGCCGTTCGAAGATGGTGGACGGAGGTTGGCGCTCTTCTGGCTGCCGGAGTATTCGGGCGGCCTATTCCTGCCGTTTCGTGACGGCACCAACGGGCGCGAGACTTACGCCGGCGGCCGCTACCTTCTAGACACCGCGAAGGGCGCGGACCTGGGCGGCAACCACGAGGTGGGCGGCAACCACGAGGTGGGCGGCAACCACGAGGTGGGCGGCAACCACGAGGTGGGCGGCAACCCCGAGGTGGGCGGCAACCACGAGGTGGGCGGCAACCCCGACTTACGCGGCAACCACGAGGTGGGCGGCAACCACGACTTAGGCGGCAACCAAGACTTAGGCGGCAACCCCGACCATGACAGGATCGTGGTCGACTTCAACTTCGCCTATCAGCCTTCGTGCGCCTTCGACCCGCGCTGGTCGTGCCCGTTGGCACCCCCCGAGAACCGCCTCGATCTGGAAGTCCGGGCCGGAGAGCGAATCGCCTGAGGTCCGTGCCACCGATCGGCTCGGCGGCAAAGACACTTCCCCTCGACCGAATCAGGCGGCTTCCTCGGGCGCGCCCGACCGCAACACGATGCTCGTGAACGGGATGCGGATCTCGCGGAAGACCTCGATCGAGACCAAAAAGCCCGCGAAGA
>JANYJI010000068.1 GCA_025358525.1 Chloroflexota bacterium
GGACGTTCTGAAGCTTGTCACCGTCGGCCAGCGCAACCGCGAGATCGCGGCCGAGTTGGGCATCAGCGAGAACACCGTAAAGTTCCACCTCAAGAACATCGTCGAGAAGCTCCACGCCCAGAACAGGGCGGAGTTGGCTGCCCGTGCGGTGCGCGAGGGTCTGGTTCCCGATCCGCCGCGGGATGCCTTCTCGTCGAGCCCCTACCGAGATTCGCCCTTCCGGCGCCGCTGAGTCAGCGGTCAGGCCCGGCTACCCGGCCGGGTAGCGCGGTTGCGGTCTTCTGGCAGATGCAGTAGCCGTCCCCCCACGCCATTCTCAGGCCGACAACCAACGTATGGCCGAGGCGTCCAGTGGGCTACCGCATCCAGATCGAGAACACCGGCTGTCTGAACTGCGGCGTCTGCATGGACGTCTGCCCTGTCCAGGCCCTCGACATGAGCCGGCCACAACGGCCGGGCGTTGAAGGTGCCGGGGTCTTCGGAAAGCCCTTCAACTGGATGATGGAGTACCCCGTCCAGGTCGGTGAGTGCATCGGCTGTGGCATCTGCGTCCGCGAATGTCCGACTCACGTCGTCAACTTGGACAGCGTTGCCGGGCTCACGCCGCTCGCCGCTCGCCAGGGCCCGGTCAGCAGGCCAGTGGAGCCCACCCCGAAGTGGCAGCCTCTCAGCGAAGTAACCCGCGAATCACTGAAGCCGGCCCGCGTCTCGCCCTGGGGCACTCTCTTCCAGTGGCGAACGAGCGAACGGCCACAGGACTGGCAGGTCTGGCGGTCCATGGTGACCGACTCCCGCCGGGATCCAATCGCTCCATGCCAGGAGGCCTGTCCCGCCGGTACGGACGCCGGTCGCTACGTTGGCCTGATCGCCCAGGGCCGCTACGACGAGGCCTACGCAGTGGCGGCGGAGGTCAACCCGTTCCCGTCCGTTTGCGGCTGGATTTGCACCGCTCCGTGTGAAACGGCCTGCCGGCGTGGCACCCTCGACGAGCCGATCGCCATTCGGCGTCTCAAGCGTTTTGCGACCGAGCGGGGCAAGCTGCCGCCCGTGACGCCCCCGAAGACACGGCGAAAGGCGAAGGTCGCAATCGTCGGGGGAGGGCCGGCCGGCATGTCGGCTGCCTACTACCTGGCCCGCCTCGGCTACGGCGTGACCGTCTTCGAGGCGATGCCTGTGCCGGGCGGCATGATGGCCATCGGCATCCCCGAGTACCGTCTGCCGCGGACCATTATCCGCGAGGAGATCGCCCGCATCGTGGGCCTCGGCGTGGAACTAAAGCTCGACAGCGCAATGGGTCGGGACTTCACTCTGGCCGACCTCGAGGCCAAGTACGAAGCCATCTTCCTGGCCACCGGCGCTTCACGCAGCCGCAGGCTCGGTGTACCGGGCGACGGCGTGCCGGGCGTGGTTCCGGCCACGCTCTTCCTGAAGCAGGTCAACCTGGGCGAGGAGCCCGTTCTGAAGGGCGCGGTCGTCGTGGTCGGCGGTGGCAGCACGGCCATGGACGCGGCCCGGTCCGCGCTCCGGTCCGGGGCTTCGTCGGTCACCGTCCTCTACCGCCGCGGTCGAGCCGAAATGCCCGCCCAGGCCGAAGAGGTCGAGGCGGCCGAACACGAGGGCATCAAGGTCTTGCTCGAGGCGGCGGTGACGGAGGTCAAGGGCAGCGACAAGGGTGTGGCCTCAGTCACGTACGTCAGCCAGCGACCGACCGGCGGGTTCGAGGGTGGGCGGGCCGTGTACGAGCCGATCCCCGGCAGCGATCGCGCCATCGATGCGGCGACGATCCTGGTTGCCGTCGGCGAGGAGCCCGATCCGTCCATTCTGCCCGAGGGCGCCGGCATCGAAACGAGTGGCTTCTCGGGCATCGTGGCTGACGCCGGCCTGGCTACCAGCCGCAAGGGCGTGTTCGCAGGCGGCGACGTGGTTTCGGGCGCCAAGACGATCATCCACGCCGTGGGCGCCGGCCGCCGCGCCGCCGGTTCGATCCACGAGTATCTCTCGGGCAGTCGCAACGGTGAGGCCGAGATCATGGCCACCGTCCGGGTTGCGAAGGGGCCCGAGCCGGTGCTGACCGTCGATCTCGCTGCGCGACCGCGGGTCGGCATGGAGCTGCCGGCTTACGAGCCGGGTTCGTTCGCGGCCACCCAGCCGAGCCTGGAGCCGGCGACGGCCAAGGCTGAGGCGAGCCGGTGCTTCAGGTGTGATGCCGTCTACCGCTGCGAGCAGGTCCACGTCCAGTCGGGGCGTGGTCCCAGGGATGGCCCCGGCGCGCCAGCCAATCAACCAGTACCGGCGCTGAGCGGCCGGCCCAATCTCGCCGAATCGGCGAGCGATCCACGGTCGATCACAGGAGGTCGAGACTGATGGGCTCTGCCGCGTTCGGAGCTGCCGAACAGTTCATCGAAGGGACGATAGCCGCTGCCCTCGTGGCGCTCTGGCTGCTGGCGATCGCCATGCATCTGGGGCGGCCGTACATGCTGGCCATGACCCGCAAATTCACCCTCCGCCTTGGGGCGGATCTGTGGTGGACGATTTACGTCGGCCTGCGCGATGTCCTGCTTCTCCAGGTCTTTCTGGGCAGTTTCATCTTCTTCTACCCGGATGTTGTGGGTAAGAACGATCTGCCCATCACCGGTGGTCTGGCCGGGGCCGTGGCCTTCGCTGTTCTCATGCTGAAGCTGATGACTAAGGGCGACTCGAACGCGCGGAGCTTCCAGCTCCAGACCTTCCTGCTCGGCCTGGGTGCGACGCTCTACCTGGTGCCATACGTCTTGGGTAGTCAGGTCACGACCGTCAGTAGCAGCATCGCCGCCCAGCTCGCGTCGGTCCTGGTCAGCTCGCAAAACCCGACCTGGGCCCTGATCCTGTGCTATGTCTCCCAGGCACTTGTCGGAGTGATGGGCCTGGTCGCGGTCTTGTACAACCTCCGCCTTGCCTCGCCCTCCCTAAGCAAGGCCGATGCCGGCGCTGTCGGCCAGCCCGCGACGCAGAGCTAGGAGATCACGATGCCTGAACAGCAAGCTCTCGTCCAGGGAACGCAATACTGGCTCGTCCTGTCAGTCGCGGCGATCCTGCCCATCCTGTGGACGTTCACCCTGGCTCTCCATTTCGGCCGGCCTTATGTCATCCGCTACCTGCAGGGCCTGACGCTGCGCTTTGGGGGCGACGTCTGGTGGCTCAGCTACGTGCTGATGCGCGACGCGCTGATGGTCCTCACGCTTGCCTTGAGCGCGGTCTTCCTCTTCCCGAACCTCTACCTGAGCGCCGATCTGGGCGTCCCGATCACCGCCCCGCTGGCCGCGCTCGTGCTCTTCTGGGCCTTGCTCGCCAAGCTTACCGGCGACTCCGACGACGATCCCAAGACGTTCCGGATCGTCTCGGTTCTGCTCGTGATTGCCTCGATGCTCTACATCATTCCGCAGATTTACGGCGTCGAAGCTCATGACCAGGCGGCCTCGTGGAGCGCCATCGCCAACCTGGGCGGTATCCCTGGGTCCCTCGTAATCGGCTCCGACCTGACTATCCCGTACCTCATCCTCAACCTCAGCCTGACCGGCTTTGCCGTTACGGGCGGGATCATCTTTGTCTGGTTCTTGCGCAAGACGAAGTTCGAGTCCGCCGAACTCGCCTAACTGGTCCTCCTCGGTGGCGCGCCACGGTTGACGTGGATCTCCTGCTGGAAGGTATACCGTAGTGGGACGTTGCTCTCGGTTCGTTGCGGACGGGCCGACCGTCGAGATGCTATCGGGTGCAGGCCGATGCGTCGGCTAGCCCGATCCGCCGGAGGACCACGATGACCCAGGATCCCCGCGAGGTCGCCCTCGCCGCCGGAAGTGCCGGTCGACACAAGGCCGACCTCGAGGAGGTTAAGCTCGACGTCACGGAGCTCGAGAAGCCGACCGCCGAGGAGCTCGAGAAGCCGACCGCCGAGGAGATCGAGAAGCCGACCGCCGAGGAGATCGAGGCCCTATCGGCCGACACGATCGGCATCGACGACCCGGTCCGCATGTACCTCCGGGAGATCGGCAGGATCGCCCTCCTGAACGCTGAGGAGGAGGTCGTGCTGGCAAAGGCGATCGAGCTCGGCGGGCAGATGGTCGAGGAGCCCTGGAAGGGGATAGTCTCGCTCCACGAGTGGACGCACCACGACACTGAGCGCAAGACTCGGACCGCGAGACCTCAGCACCGGCTGCCCCTGGGTCCCGAGGCGGATCGGATGGTCCGCGACGCCATCGCCGACGAGGCGGCCGCGGCCCTGCTGGTGGCCTCGCCCGACTTCCACTTCGTCAAGGCCGCCAAGGATGCCCAGTCCGACGGGACCAAGGCCCTCCTCAAGGATGCTCGCCACCTGGTGGCGGCCTACAACGAGGCGCTAACGCCGACTGACTTCCTGACGCTGTTGGATTTCGTCTACCTTGCGGTCCACAACGGCGATCTCGACTCACGCGACAACATCGGCCTGCGCGCCCTATACGACTGGTCCCGCGAGGACGTGGCCTTCCCCGCCCTGCAGCGCTGGGTCACCACCGGCCACGATGCCGCGCTGCTCCAGGAGATGGGCTGGGATCCCGCTGTGCCGCCCGACACCAAGCTCCGCGATCGCCGCGGCGTGCTGGTGCGTATGGGCCGGGACGCCCGAGAGCAACTCACCAGCGCGAACCTGCGGCTGGTGGTCTCGATCGCCAAGAAGTACATCGGTCGTGGGATGAGTTTCCTGGACCTCCTGCAGGAGGGCAACATCGGCCTCATCCGGGCGGTCGAGAAGTTCGACTACGAGCGCGGCTTCAAGTTCTCCACCTATGCACACTGGTGGATCCGTCAGGCGATCACCCGCGCGATCGCCGACCAGGCCCGCACCATCCGCATCCCCGTCCACATGGTGGAGGCGATCAACCGGCTGATCCGAGTCTCGCGGCAGCTCCTCCAGGAGCTGGGTCGCGAACCGACGATCGAGGAGATTGCCGAGGCGATGTCGCGCGGCCAGGAGGCCGTGGTTACCCCCGAGAAGGTCCACGAGATCATCAAGGCCAGCCAGCAGGCGGTCTCGCTGGAGACGCCCGTCGGCGAGGAGGGGGACGCACACCTGGGCGACTTCATCGAGGACCACACGGCCCTGGCCCCGGCCGAGGCGGCGTCGCAGCAGCTGCTCAAGGAGCAGGTCGAGGCGGTCCTGGACTCACTCACCGGCCGCGAGCACCGCGTGCTCCAGCTCCGCTTCGGGCTGGAGGACGGCCGCGCCCGGACGCTCGAGGAGGTTGGCAAGGAGTTCAACGTGACGCGCGAGCGAATCCGCCAGATCGAGGCAAAAGCGCTGCGCAAGCTGCGCCACCCGAGCCGTTCGCGCAAGCTGCGGGACTACCTGGAGTAGACCGTCGGCTGGGCCGCCCCAGCCACGCTGCCGCGAGCTGGTCCCGGCCGGGATGCGACTACGGGCAGGTGTTCGCCGGCGGGGGTTTGCCGTACCAGGTGCTGTCCTGGCCGAAGAATTGGATCGACAGGGCGGCGACTTTGTTGTTGAGCAGACAGGTCGTTGCGGCCGAGTTGATGTTATTGACGTTGGTGATGGTGTACGGCGGTCCGAGAACGACCTGCTTGAAGTTCTCCTTCGGGATGTTCTGGCCGAGGGCCATGTAGTCCGCGACCTTGTTTGCCGGGAAGTTAGTCGTCACGCTTGCCCCGAGAGTCGAGATGAGGTTCGGCAGGGTCAGTATCTGGCTCGGCTGGGACATCTTGTGCAGCAAGGCGACCATGACCTCCTGCTGTCGCGAGGCCCTCGCCCAGTCGCTGTTGTGGCTCCCGTGACGGGACCTCACATACGCCAGGGCGTGCCTGCCGTCGAGGTGTTGCGTCCCTGCGGCCAGGTAGAAGCCATAGGGCTTGCCGTCGAGCCAGTCGTACGAAGGGTCATCGATCAGGCCCTGGTTGTTGACGTCGATCCCCCCGACCATGTCGATGATCTTGACGAAGCCACCTAGATCCATGACGGCGGAGTAGTTGATGGGAATGCCAACCAGATAACTGATCTCTTTGACGAGGGTCATGTAGGGACTGTCCGGTGACTTGATCCAGCCGTTGTGAACGTACGTCGGGACCGCGTTGATCCTGGTCGTGACCGGGACCTTGCCGCCGAAGTAGAGCGGGAAGCTGGCGCTGTCGCGTGGCACGCTGACCATCTGGACCGAGTTGGTCTTGGGGTCGAAGCTGACGACCATGATCGAGTCGTAGAGATGCTCGCTCCGGGTGGGGTCGGCGTCCACGCCCGTGAATAGGATGGTGACGCGGCTGTCAGCCGACGCCGGCGTGGGCAGACTGTCGGTGCTGTCGTGAGTGAAGGCATTGGAGCCGGCGCTAGACGTTACCGCGAGGAGGTAGCCTGCGCCGACATGGCTGATGATGATGACCGCCACGAGGGCGACCACGACGAGCCTGTCGAGAAGCCTGCGGGCCCGGCGCCGCTCGCCGCTGGCGAAGGCATGCGTGACGGCCGCCAGCCGCCAGGCGCCGACCACGAGCACGATCGCGACTGCGGCGAGGCTGAAGGACGGGTCGGCAAAGCGCGCCGCAAAGACCACCAGCCCCTGACGCAGCTGATACGCCAAGACCAGCAAGACCACGACCGCGGGTAGAGCGAAGAGCGCCGCTAGGCGGCGTTTGCCGGTGTAGAGCTGTCCAAGGCCAGGCCACAAGAAGGAGAGGAGGGCGGCCAAAGATGGCGATCGCTCGCGGCCCCTCGCAGTCGGCGCGTTCATATCCAAATCCACTGGACTCTACCACACCACACCGGGTGAGGCGCTCGGGCCCTTTACGTTCCGGCCCAGATGCCTGGCAAGGTGAGGGCGTCTGCCGCCGCGCCCGCAGGTGTCTATGGGCCGAGCGATGCTACAAGCCGGGCCGGGTCAGTGTTCGGGTGGACGCGGACCCTGGGCGTGTTGTACCTCTCGAACCACGTCTCGGTCTTGCCCCATTTAGTTGTGACGGCGATCTTGATATCGGCTATCTGGCTCACCACGATGGCATCCGGCGTGCTCACGCCGCCCATTGGATAGGCCAGCGATACCGGGCGGTGGCCTATCGCTTTGGCGATCTGCTCGGATCCGTTCTCCACCTCTTGCTTGACGCGCCGCAGCGGCAGCGTCGACAGCGAAACGTGGTTCTCGGTGTGGTTGCCGATCTCGTCTCCGGCGGCTGCGAGCGTTCGCATCTCCTGGGTCGATAGGAACTCCGTGCGATCGATTCGGCTGCTGACCATGAAGTAGGTCCCAACGAAGCCAAACTCGCGCATGATGGGAAAGGCGTAGTTGTAGCCGTCGGACCAGCCGTCGTCGAAAGTGATAACGAACGTCTTCGCCGGGATTGTCCTGTCCGTTTCCATGGCACCGGCTAGTGTGGCCAGGGTGATGGAATGCCAGCCCGCGTCACGGAGAGCCCTCATCTGGGCCGCGAAGGTCTCGGGCGACACGACCAGGTCCGGCAACGAATTGCCCGCCTCTGAGGTCGGCACGATCCGGTGGTACATGAGGATGGGCACGTGGTGGAGTCGGGACGGTGCCGGCGTCGGCCGGGCAGGTGGCTTGGTAGGTCGTGGTGTCGGGGGCGGTGAGGTCGGCGTCGTCGGCCTGGTCGTGGGCGTTACCGGCGGCGTTGTGGAGCCGTTCGAGCCTGCCAGATGCACCGGGGAGGCGGCAACCAGGGCTGGATTGCTTGGGCGCGGGGGGATTGCCGCTCCGCCGAGCGCGTTTGACAGGGGCCATCCAGGCAGAGACGCGGCCGCCACACCAACGCAGAGTGTCAGCAGCAGGGCACCGCTGGCAAGTGCCCTCGTCATGGCGGGTCGAATCCAGGACGACGTCAATTCTACCTCTCGATGTCCGCTTGGGTTTGCAACCCTATCACGGGCTGCCGCCCGGACACTGTCTCCCGGTTGACAGTCCCGCGCTATCACTGCCCGGCCAGGGTGGGTCGCTTGGGCCCCTAGAAGACCCCGGTTGCAACCTCGCGGGCCGCCCATGACTCAAGCGTTGTAGGGAAGTAGTGGCGGACCTGGGGCCAGCCGTGGGGCTCGGACGAGGCAACGGCGTGGTACGGGTAGCCGGTGGCCACCAGAGTCTTTTCGAACTCAGCAGCCTGGGCGCCGTAGAGAGGCTGGTCCGGCTTGGCGACGACGATGAAGTAGAGCCGGTCGCGCGCAGCCTTGTCCAGCTGCCCGGCCACGACCGTTGGCGAGTAGGCCGCCAGCAACGCCTTGTTACCTTGGAACGGAGCCGCCGAGTTGACTCCGGCGGCGCCTGCCTGGTAGTAGCCGGAGAAGGAGATGGAGGTGCCGAAGACGCCGGGGTGATGCAGCGCCAGGATCGCGGCGCAGTAGCCGCCCTCCGACATGCCAACGATCGCTCGCGCAGCTGCCCTGGCGATCGTCCTGTAGTGGCTATCCACCCATCCGACCACCGTCTCGCCAACGAAACGATCGAACCACTGGCGGTGATCGAACGAGTCGGCGCATTCCGTGGCGGGGAAGGGGCCGCCGAGGGAGTCGATGAATATGACGATGGTAGGCGGTATCGCACCGGAGTGGATGAGCGTGTCGAGAGCGGACTTCGCGTTCGTCGCGCCGTTCCAGAGGCGGTAGCCAGTGGGCGCCTCGTAGAGGACTGGATAGCGTCTCGTGCCGCTCGCGTCGTAACCGGGCGGAGTGTAGATCGTGACGTCGACCGTCGACGCCGTACCGCCCGTCCATGGCGCGGCCATATTCGTGGTCGTGACTCGACCGGGGCCCGATGGCAGCCACGCCAGCCACGGCTGCGAGGGCTGGCCGGCGATGGGAACTGGGCTGAGCGACGCGGATGTGGGGCCGGCATCACCGGAAGGACCGGGCGACGGAGAACCGGTCGCGTCGGCGGAGGGGGCGGTGGCCGCGGCGACCAACCGTGGGCCACCGCCCCGCATCAGCGAGTCGGGTGTGTAGTTGACCAGATCGCCGAAGGCAGGCACCGTCACCACCAGCAGAATCAGGACCAGGGCCACGGCCAGCGGATAGCGCAACGCTCGGGGCTCAACTCGTCGCCGAGCGACGGCCACCTTCATCACCGCGAACGCCTGCAGCACCGACGGGCGGACCGTGGCCGCGAGTGCCGCGCCGGCCCATGCTGAGATCACGCCGCTCACAATCAGCGTGAGGAGCGTCAGCAGCCAGCCGCCGAGATCGAACGCTCCCTCGACGCCGGTAGCACCAATCGCGCCCTGGGTCTCGGCGGCGAACGTGCCGACGAACAGCACGCCGGCACCGATGAGGCCCAGGCTGGCCGCCAGGCCGGACCGTCCGGTAATCAGCGTTGCCGCTGCTGCTGCGATGGCCCCGATCAGGAGCGAGGTGATCAGCTGCGCGCGGTCCGGGTCGAAGCCCATGATGACCAGGGTCGTGTTCGAGCCGTCCATGGAGCCGGTCACGACGGCAGCGAGGAAGACGATGGCTGCAGTTACCGCAGTGGCGACGCCGACCCAAGAACCGGCGCTGCCAGAACGATGTCGCGGCGTTGCGGAGGCCTTCATTGACGGCTTCGGAACCACCGGGTCACGGTCGTCCGAGCCGGACCGCGGCCCGCGCCCATATTCCGGGTCGCCACCGCTACCGCCTCGAAGCTGTCCGCCTGTGCGATGCGCCACAACTCGCCGCCCCGTCAGCCGCGCGGCTTGGCAGGGATTTGAGCAGCGGCCGCCTCGTCGACGATCCAGGCGGCACCGGGGCGGCGGGTTCGCTGGACTGGCCAGCGGCGGTCGTCGCGCACCTCGCCGAAGACGTGGCCGAGGGCCTCGGCCTTGCTGGTGCCCCAAGTGACGACCAGGACAGGCGCCGCTTCCAGGAGACGAGGGTTGATCGTCACGCGGGGCAGATGCGGCTCTATGTGCGACGGTGCGGGCACGCCCATTGTCCAGGCCATGCTGTCGAGGGCAGGAGAGTCCGGGAAGCACGAGAGGACGTGGCCGTCGTCGCCGACGCCTACCAGGATCATGTCGAAGACGGGCCAGTTGCCATCGGCCAGGGCGAGGTGGCTAGCCATCTCCTCGGCGTAGCGCGTGGCACACCAGGCGTTGTCGCGATTCTCGGCCAGGGCGCGACCCGTGGGGAAGGGATGGATGTTGGCCGTCGGCAGGGGCGCGCCGCCAGTCGCGGCGCCCTCGGCGCGGAATCCGTTGGAGGCTCCGCCGCCCAGCAGTACGTTGTCGAGTGCAGTCACGTTGGACTCAGGGTGGCCGCGCGGCACGAACCGGTCGTCGCCCCACCAGACGTGGACCTGCGACCACGGGATGCGGTCGCACAGCGGGGCCTGGGACAGGAGCCGATAGATGGGGATCGGGGTGCTTCCGCCCGTGGTGCACAAGTCGGCCCGGCCACGGAGCTCCACGGCGGCGATCAGCGCCGCGGCTATCCGCTCGGCTGCCTCAAGGGCGGCCGCCTCCGGGTCCGCGGCGACGACCAGATCCGGCTCGCCTTTGTTGGGTTTGGGAAGGGCTGCCGAGGATGTGCCGACCAGCTTGTCGAAGGCCGGGATCAGATCGGGCTCGTGCTCAGCCATAGTCCTGGCTCCTATTTCTATTTGCGCCCCTGGTGGCAACAGAATCGGCGCCCAGCAGCCGATACACGGTAGCCAATGCTGGCACCGAAACTGGGTGTGCGGATGGCTCCTGAACGGACAGGCCAAGCAGGTCGATGTCGGTCAGTCGCGGCGCCAGGTAGGTCCGCTTGACCCGTTCGTGGCCACTATCGCGAACGATGACCTCGACGGCCCGATCGCTGGCGGTGACCTCGCCGACGAGATCGGCGCCGCGCGTCCTGGAGGCGATAACGACGCGGACCGTGGCGCCCGCCTCGAGTTGCGAGCGGCCGGGCTGAAGTACGACGTCGACGGAGTGGTCCCTCTGGCGGAGAGTGGCGACGCGACGGCCGTCCGGCGCGCGTCGCAACGGTTTCTGCACGGTCATGCCCAGTCGCGAGGCCAGCCAGGCGACGTGATAGAGCGGCCGAACCACGTTTGTATCCCCGGCCGCGTCGCCCGAATCGCCTGTGGCGTACTCGACGTCGATGCGCCGAACCGTGCCCAGATGGGGCCGCAGATCCGGCAGGTCGTAGACGGAGGCCAGGGCCTCCCGCCAGCGTGACTGGCGCAGCAGCGCCCAGTCGACAACGACTAGGCGTTGGCTCTCGGCCACGGCGGCCAGCTGGGCGAGCGTGTCGAGGCCGCTGCCGGACCAGGCCGAGCCGTCGACGATCAACCGATCGGCCAGCGGCAACAATCTTTCGGCGCGATGAGAGTCGAACGGCGGGTCATTGGGCCACCACAACGCCACCGGCAGGTCGTGGACGAGCAGGGGCACGATGATGGAGGCGAGGTGCCGGCCAGTCTCGCCGCAGGCTCTGACGTAAATGGTCTCCGCGCCGGTCTCGATGCGGCCGGCCGCGGTCGTCAGGGAGAGGGCTTCCACGCTGGCCTGCAGACCCGGCTGCCCGTCTGGGTCCGCGGCCGAGAGGATGAGCGAGCGCGAGGCGTGGCGGCTGGCTGTGCCGGCGATGATCGCGGCACAGCGCTCAGCCGTGCCTTCGTCGCCGGCGAGAACCACGAGAGTCAACACACTCGTCCGGGCAACGACGTGGTGGCCGGACTCGCCTCCGGCCTCCTGAGCTGCCGCCAGTGAGGCCGCCAGGGAGGCCGCTGCGCGGGCCTCAGCCTCGGCCTGCGCAGCGATAACGGCGGACTCCGCCTTAGCCGCCTCGGCCTGGGCGACTGCCGCACGGGACCACAACTTGCTCAGCTGACTCTCGATCTCGGCCAGGCTATGGACCGCCGGCCGAGGAGCCGTCAGATCCTGCGCCACCGTCGGCCTTCGCGTTCCATGAGGTTGTCGCCCTCCTCGGGTCCCCACGACCCGGCCGCGTAGTTGGGGAAATGCGGCGCGGGCATCTCCGCCCAGGCGTTGATGATCGGCGTGACGACGGTCCAGGCTGCCTCGACCTCATCGGCTCGGGTGAAGAGCGATGCGTCGCCGAGCAGGGCATCGAGGATCAGCGTCTCGTAGGCATCGGGTGAGTCGACCACAAAAGACGTCTCGTAGGCGAAGTCCATGTTCACCGTCCGAACGTCCAGCCCCAGGCCCGGCACCTTGGCCGCGAAGCGAAGCATGATTCCTTCATCGGGCTGGATACGCATGGCCAGCACGTTGGGCGCCGGATCGCCCGGCGAATCGCGGAAGAGCCGCAGCGGCACCTCCTTGAACTGGATCGCGATTTCGGTGGCTCGCTTGGGCAGCCGCTTGCCGGCCCGCAGGTAGAACGGGACACCGCTCCAGCGCCAGTCGTCGATCGTGAAGCGGCCGGCGACGTACGTCTCCGTCTCCGACTCTGAGTCGACCTCGGGTTCGCCGCGGTATCCCGGTACAGGTTCGCCCTGGACCCAGCCCTGACCATACTGGCCGCGAACCACGTCGCTGCGGACGTGGTCCAGGTCCGGCGCGCTTATGGCCCGCAGTACCTGGAGCTTCTGGTCACGCAGCGCGTCCGCATGGAATGAGGTCGGCGGCTCCATGGCCACGAGCGTCATGAGTTGCAGAAGATGGTTCTGCAGGATGTCCCGCCCGGCGCCGGTCTCCTCGTAGAAGGCGCCGCGACCCTCCACCCCGAGCGACTCGGCCACGGTGATCTGAACGTGATCCACGTAGCTCCGGTTCCAGACCGGCTCGAAGATGCCGTTTCCGAAGCGGAATACGAGCAGGTTGCGGACGGTCTCCTTGCCCAGGTAGTGGTCGATGCGGTAGACCTGCGACTCCCGGAACACCTTGCCGACCTCGTGGTTGAGGAGTCGAGCGGATTCTATGTCGCGCCCGAACGGCTTCTCGACGACCACGCGGCGCCAGCCAGAACCACGCTGCTCGTGATCAAGCCCCACCCGACCCATCTGGCGCATGATCTCGGTCACCTGCGACGGCTGCGTGGCCAGGTAGAAGAGCCGGTTGCCGGCCGTGCCGCGCTGCTTGTCGAGCTCGTCGAGACGTTCGCTCAGACGGTCGAAGCCGGCTTCGTCTCCGAAGTCGAGTTGCTGGTACGTGATGCGCTTGGCCAGCTCCGCCCATGCCTCTTCATCGATGGGCTGGACGCGCGAGTATTTCTCGACGGAGGCCCGAACCTCGGCCGCAAAGGCTTCGTCCGAGTAGGGTCGCCGAGCGACAGCCACGAGGCTGAACTCGGCCGGCAGCAGGTTAGTCCGCCACAGCTGGTAGAGGGCGGGCACCACCTTGCGGTGGGCCAGGTCGCCCGTTGCCCCGAACAGGACGAAGGCGCAAGGATCGGGCACTCGCTCGAGGCGCAGACCCTGGCGGAGGGGATTGGTATCGGCGTCGGGCCGGCCCCGGCGTCGGGCGGCGATGGCGGCCTCGCGCAGCTGGCGAGCGGTTCGGGCAGGCGGTGGCGCTGCCGCGGCGCGGCCGGGGCTCAGAGCGCGAGCCCCACGGGACTGAGGGTTCGGCCGGCGCGAAGTGGTCATGCTCTCGGTCTTCCTACTCGGTCTTGACGACGTGGCCGCCGAACTCGTTTCGGAGCGCCGCCAGGACCTTGGCCTGGTAGCTGTCATCCTGGCGAGAGCGGAACCGGTTCAGCAGGCTGAGCGTGATGACCGGCGCCGGGACGTCTTTGTCGATCGCCTCCTGTACGGTCCAGCGACCCTCGCCCGAGTCGGCTACCCAGCCCTTGAGGTGGGCCAGGTCCTGGTCTTGCGAGAAGGCCGAGACGGCCAGCTCGAGCAGCCACGATCGAACGACCGAGCCGTGCATCCAGAGATCGGCGATGCCGGCCAAATCGAGCTTGTAGTCAGAGGCGTGCAGGATTTCGAAACCCTCCGCATAGGCCTGCATCAGGCCGTACTCGATGCCGTTGTGGATCATCTTCACGTAGTGGCCTGCGCCCGGGCCCCCGGCGTGGAGGTAGCCGCCCTCGGGTGCGAGGGAACGGAAGATTGGCTCGAGGTGTTTCACCGGCTCAGGCTCGCCGCCGACCATGAGGCAGTACCCGATCTTGAGACCCCAGACCCCGCCCGACGTCCCGGCATCTATGAAGTTGACGCCGTGAGTGGCGACCTTGGCATGGCGCCGGACGCTGTCGTGGAAGTTGGAGTTACCGCCGTCCACGATCGTGTCGCCGGGATCGAGGAGCTTGAGCAGCTCGTCGATCATTGACTCCGTGGCGTCGCCGGATGGCACCATGACCCAGACCGAGCGCGGCTTGTCCAGTTTCTGCACCAGTTCCGTCAGTGAGAAGGCGCCGTCGGCGCCCTCCGTCATGATCTCGCTCGTCTTCGCCGCGGTCCTGTTGTAGGCGACGATCCGGTGCTTGTCGAGGAGCAGGCGCCGAACCATGTTGGCGCCCATCCGGCCGAGTCCGATGAAGCCGAGGTCCATCTTGGCTAGGCCTCCTTGAGGGCCGCGGTCAGGGCGCGCTGGAGAGCCGACAGGCCGGCGTCCGGGTCGGATCCGAGGTTGATTCGCAGGACCGGCAGGTTGTGATCCTCGAGCGTGCGCGCATCGCCGACGGCCTGGGCGTCGATCAGTTGGCCGAAGGTGTACGTCTTGCCCGGGATCCCGCGATCGTCCGGGTGCTGACTCACGAGCTGAAGGAACCAGCCGATCGGGGCACCGCCCTTGTGAAGCTGCCCTGTCGAGTGCAGGAAACGAGGCCCGTAGCCGACGGTCGTGGCTCGGTGCGTCCGGTCGCGCAGAAGCGTCCGGATCGCGGACAGGGTCTTGTCGCGGGCAGGGGTCTGGGCGATGTAGGCCTGGATCGAGGCGTAGCCGTTGGCCACGAGCTTGCCCAGATGGACCTTGAGGGCCGCGGCGGTTGCAGTTTCGTCAGCCACGGAGAGGGCGTCGTCATTGGACGCGGCAGCGTTGCCGTTCTCGAAAGCGGCGATGACGGCGAGGGTGTTGATTTTGGCCTCTTCGACGTTTGGCTGGTCGAATGGATCGATGCCAAGGACCACGGCGGCGAGGGCGGTGGCCACTTCCCAGCGAATGAACTCGGCGCCGATCTCGATCTTGGAGCCGACGTTGATGCGAATCACCGGGTGGCCCGCTGCTGCCAGCTCGGCCAGGCGCGTGTCCACGTCGCTGCCGATGGACGGATCGGGTCCGGCCGAGCCGTCGAGGGCGATGCGGACGAAGACGCGGTCGTCCTGGTAGACCGAGGGCACGCCGAGCGGCTCGCCAGCCACCGGCACCACGCCCACGCCTCGACCATCGCTGCTCCCGAGAGGCGCCTTGCCGGTCGATTCGGCGATAAGTTGCTCGACCCACGGGCCGAAGGCGGCGAGTTCACGGTCGATGACGAAGGTCAGCTTGTCGCGACCCTCTTTGGCGAAGACGCCCATGGCCAGCCCCAGGGCCAGGCCGGGGTTCGTGGCCGGGTCCGAGACCGTGCAGGCCGTGACCATGGCTTGGGCCTTTTCGACGAGCACGTCCAGATCTATGCCCAGAAGCGCGCCCGGGACGAGGCCGACGTAGGTCAGGGCGGAGTAGCGGCCGCCGATGTCGGGTGGGTTGAGGAAGACCTCACGCAGTTGGTCGTGATGGGGGATCGAGCGGAGGCTCTTGTCGGGGTCGGTGATGGCGGCCATGAAGTCGCCCGGCCCGGTTGGATGCCCGATGCCCGCGGTCTTGAGCGCCTGGGTGGTCCGGGCCCACTGGTAGGCCTGGAACGAAAGCGACTCGGCCGTGGTGCCAGACTTGGTGGAAACGATGAAGAGCGTGGCCATCGGGTCGAGGTCGTCGAGTGTGGCAACCACCGCCACAGGGTCGGTTGAGTCGAGGACCCGGACAGGGATGGCGTTCTCGGCCGCCCCGAAAACATCGGCCAGGAGTGCCGGGGCGAGGCTGCTGCCGCCCATGCCGCCCAGGACCGCCGTGGTGAAACCCTGCTGTCGCAGTGCGGCGGCAAACGCCTTCAGCTCTGTGGTCTCGTCGGTGAAGTGGAAGGGAGCCTCGAGCCAGCCCAGGCGGGTCGCGATGGCGCGCTTGACCGCTTCGTCGTCACTCCAGACCGATGGGTCGCGGCGGCCGATGGCTCGGTCAGCCCAGTCCTTCTCGACGGCCAGGCCACGGGCGGCGGCAAGGGCCGACTCGAGCTTGGCGTCGTTGAGGCTGAGATTCAGGGCGAGAGAGCTGACGGTCTTCGAGTCGGTCATGGCGGCGGGCCTCGTGGCAGGGTTGAGTGGAGGAGTCGGTCAGGTGGCAGCCATTAGTGGTTGGGGTTGGCTGAACTGAGCGCCTCGAGACGGGCGGTCTCCTCCTCGATTGCACGGATCTTGCCGATGCGCCGGACGTGGCGCGTCGCGCCGCTGAACCGAGCGGCAAGGAAGTTGCCGGCGCACGAGACGGCTGTCTCGATGCCGATCACGCGCGCTCCCAGGGCCAGCACGTTCATGTCGTCGTGTTCGACGCCCTGGCCGGCCGAGTAGCTGTCATGACAGAGTCCGGCCCGGATGCCCGGTATCTTGGAGGCGGCAATGGAGGCCCCGACACCGCTGCCGCAGACGAGGATGCCGCGCTCGGCCCTGCCCTCGAGGATGGCGAGGCCCAGGGCCCGGGCGAAGTCAGGGTAGTCGTCCTCGGGGTTGCTGCCGTCGCCGCCCAGGTCGATCAGCTCGTGGCCGAGCGGGGCCAGACGGGCGAGTAGTTCGGACTTGAGTTCGGCGCCGGCGTGATCGGCTGCAAACGCGATGCGCAACTTCCGCTCCTCTCAGCAGGTCTCGGGGCTTGGTTCGGTGGTCGGTACGTGCCCGCTGAAGCCTTCCCGAACGACCTGGCGGCCGATCTCGGCGACCCGATCGACCGTGAAGCCGAAGCGGAGCATGACCTCGTCGCCCGGCGCCGATGCCCCGAAATGGTCGATGCCGACGATCGCGCCTTCGGAGCCGGCGTAGCGCTCCCAGCCGAATGGGCTGCCCGCCTCGACGGTCACGCGTTTACCGATGGCCCTGGGCAGGATGGACTCGCGGTAGGCGGCATCCTGAGCCTCGAAGCGCTCCCAGCAGGGCAGGCTGACGACTCGCGTTCGAATGCCATCCTTCTCGAGGGCTTCCGCCGCGCCGGCGGCCAGCTGCAATTCGGAGCCGGTCGCAATCAGGATGAGGTCGGGCCGCGCCCCAGTTCCCGACGCCTCGCGCAGGACATATCCGCCCCTGGCCACGCCGTCGCGGGCATTCTCAGCCGTGCCCGCCAGGACCGGCAATTTCTGGCGCGAGAGGATCAGGGCAGTCGGCCCGTCCGCACGCCCTACGCTGGCCGCCCAGGCCGCGGCAGCCTCGTTGGGGTCGCCGGGCCGGATGACGTCCAGGTTGGGCATCGCCCGGAGCGTCGCGATCTGCTCGATCGGCTGATGTGTGGGGCCGTCCTCGCCGAGCGCAACGGAGTCGTGGGTCCAGACGTAGATGACCCGCAGGCAGCTGAGGGCGGCCAGCCTCACGGCGCCGCGCATGTAGTCGCTGAAGACGAGGAAGGTGGCTGCGTAAGGAATGAAGCCGCCGTGCAGGGCGATGCCGTTGCAGATCGAGCCCATCGCGTGTTCTCGCACGCCGAAGCGGATGTTCCGGCCGGAGGCGTCGCTCGAGTTGAAGAGGCCGCCGCCGCCGATGTCGGTCATGTTCGACTCGGAGAGATCGGCCGAGCCACCAAAGAGTTCAGGCACGGGTCCGGCCAAGGAATTGATCGCCTGCTGGCTGGCGATCCGCGTGGCCAGCGACTCGCTCACGGCGTATGTTTTGAGGCTGCTCGCCCAGCCGTCGGCGAGGCGTCCATTCAAGCGCCGGTCGAGTTCGGCGGCCGCGGCGGGGAACTCGACCGCGTAGCGGGCCAACTGCTCTCGCCACTCGGCCACGAGCTTCTCCCCGGCGGGAACGGCCTCGCGGAAATGGGCCAGGGCCTCGTCCGGCACGTAGAAGTGCTTGTCCGGATCCCAGCCGTAGAACTGCTTGGCGCCGCGGACTTCGTCCTCGCCTAGCGCCGAGCCGTGGGACTTCGAAGAGTCGTGCTTGGTCGGTGCGCCGTAGCCAATGTGAGTTCGGACCGCGATCAGGCTGGGCCGGTCATCGGCCCGGGCGGCCGCGATGGCAGCCCCGATGGCCTCAGTATCGTTGCCGTCGTCGACGCGCTGGGTGTGCCAGCCGTAAGCGTCGAAGCGGTCGACCACGCTCTCGGAGAACGCCATGCCCGTTGGCCCGTCGAGCTGGATGTGGTTGTCGTCATACAAGCAAATGAGCTTCCCCAGGCGCAGATGGCCGGCTAGCGAGGCGGCCTCTGCGGTGATTCCCTCCTGGAGGTCGCCGTCGGAGCAGATGGCATAGATGTTGTGATCTATGAGGTCGTGGCCGGGCTTGTTGAACTCGGCTGCCAGGCGCCCCTGGGCGATCGCCATGCCGACCGCGTTGGCGAAGCCCTGGCCCAGTGGTCCGGTGGTTGCTTCAACGCCGGGAACCAACCCGTGCTCGGGGTGTCCGGGCGTCCGCGAGCCCCACTGTCGGAACGACTGGATGTCTTCGATGGTCAGGCCGTAGCCGGTCAGATAGAGGAGCGAGTAGAGGAGCATGCTGGCGTGGCCGGCCGACAAAACGAAGCGGTCGCGGTTGGGCCAGTGAGGATCGTTGGGAGCGTGCCGAAGGAAGCGGGTCCAAAGGGTGTAGGCCATCGGCGCCATACCCATCGGCGCCCCGGGATGGCCCGAGTTGGCCTTCTGGACGGCATCGATCGATAGCGTCCGAATGGTGTCGATCGCGAGCTGGTCGAGGGCTCCGGCCACTTCCGTCATTTTGATCTCCCGCTCCCCATTGCCGGCATGCCGCTGGCGCACCGAGTACAGCCGCTATCGAGATGGGCCTGGGCGGGCGATCGTTCTGGATCCACGCTTGCGGGCCGATAACGACGCCATTCTACGGCCCATGGGCTAAGCAACGGCGAGTCGAGCCGGTCGGACCGACGGACGAACCCAGCCTCTCCGGTCCGGGAGGCTGGGCAGTGGGCCATGGTCTGCCGCTGGTGTCCCGGAGCCAGCCATCGTTGCGGGTCCGGTTCGGGCTGCTACACTCGCCAATCAGGTGCCGCCCCTATGTAAGGGACCGGGCGGGACCTGCCCGCAGGGGCCCGGCCGAGTGTCCCGCTACTGGTTCGGGCAACGAGGAAGCGAGATGCGGATCTACGACGGCAGTCCGCGGCAGAACTACGAGGAAGTCCTGAGGTCCATCGGGGCCTTCCTCGATCAGCGCGGGATGCGCGAGATCCTGGTGGTCGAGGCGCCCGATGGTTTCGTCGTACAGGGCCTGATAGTCGATACGGCGTCGGTCGGCACCTGGTCGGAACACATCGGGCAGCAGTCGAAGGAGACGTTCACTTTCCTTGACGACGACATTGCCCGATTCATGGAAGAGGGCCACGCCAGACGCGACAATGTGCAGCGCGCGGTGACATGGGGCGAGGCGGGCTACTATGAGCACGCGTTCCGAGTGGTCGGCCGGTACATCGACGAGCAGAAGCCACGCGACATCTTCTTCTTTGAGCAGGACGGGGCCTTCGTTCTCCGACTCCTCATGGGGACGCAGACCGGCAGCAGGCATGCGATCGCCGAGTTCACTCGTGAAGAGGTCGAAGCAATGATCGGCCAGGCCCCGGACTTCAGAGGCCAAAAGGCCAAGCCGCAGCCGCGAGCTTAGCGGCGCCGCGGGGCAGGGAGGTAGACGGTGAAGATCGTGAAGGTATTGGCGACACTGTTCCTGGTAGTGCTCGCAACCTTGGTGGTAATCCCCCTGATCGTGCTGGCGGGGCTGTTCATCTGGTTGAAGCTGACTGAGGAGGGCGACGAGGAGTCGCTCGAACTCGATCAGGAGGGCATCTAGCCTCGACCCGCGCCCAACTGCAAGGAGGTCGCCCGGGCCAGCTGGCCCGGGCGACCTGTTTTCACCCGACATGAAACGCCCGCCAGCCGCTCCCCGAGAACGCAGTTCCAACCGCTTGCGGTGGGCGCTGTGACCGACTCTGCGTTTGGGGCAGCCACGCCAACCGTGACTGGGCGCTCCCTTCCCACGGCCCGCGTGCGCCATCTGGCCGAGATCGCGGTTCTGCTCGTGATGCTGACCTGGGGCGCCAACGTGGTCGCGGTGAAGGCGGTCCTGGCCGACCTGCCGCCAATCCTCTTCGCCTTCGTCCGCTTCAGTTCGGCGTTCCTCGTGCTCCTGGCGATATTGCGATGGCGCGAGGGCAGCGTCGGGCTGCCGCGCGGCGATATCCTACCTATGCTCCTTCTCGGTCTTGCCGGCTTCGGGCTCTACCAGGACCTCTGGGCGACGGCATTGGGGCGGACGACCGCATCCAATTCGGCCCTGATCACGGCCGCCACTCCGGTCTCGACGATGCTGATCGCGGCGGCGGTGGGCTCCGACACGATCTCTCGTGCAAAAGTCATCGGGGCGGCGATCTCACTATCGGGGGCGCTGGCGGTGGTTGGGGCCACGCATGGCTTTGGCTTCACGGGTGCGTCCGCGGGCGATCTCATGACCTTCGCGGCCACGATCTGTTGGGCCTGCTACGTGGCCTTTGGGGCGCCGGTGCTGCGCCGCCACTCACCGTTGCGGACGGCGACGTGGGCAATCGGCCTGGGCTGTCTGGGCATGCTGCCGTTCGCGCTCTGGCAGGCGACGACGTTCGATCCTGGACGCATACACATCAACACGATCTGGCTCTTCCTCTTCTGCACGCTGCTGGCCGCTGCCGCCGCCAACGTGGTCATGTTCGAAGCGGTCAAGATCCTCGGCCCCACTCGGACGATGCTCTTCCAATTCCTGGTCCCTGCCTTCACGGTGATCCTGGCCGCCATGTTTCTGGGCGAGGCGATCGTCGTCGGTCAGCTCCTGGGGGGCGCGATTATCATCCTGGGCATCATGGTGTCGCGGACTCACCTGCTTGGCGCCAGGCGCATCTAGTCGGCGCTCCGGGCGGCTCCGCGCCGCTCCGGGCGGCTCCGCGCTGAGAGGCCTCGCGCCGCCTCTCCCCCGCCCCGCGCCGTGCGACCTCGGGGCGTGGTTCCGGTATCCTCGCGGGCATGCCGTCAGCCTCCGATTCAAACTCTCCCGCCCCGGTCCCGCCCCTCCGCCCCGGCGACCCGCCGCTCGCCGTGCTCATCGACTATGACGGGACCATCTCCAACGTCGACGTCAGTGAGGCGCTGCTGACGCGCTTCTTCGTGGGCGACTGGCACGCCGACGACGTCAAGTATGCCGAGGGCCGGATCGGCTCGCGGACTTTCTTTCGACGGCAAATGCCGACCTTCCAGGGTCGGCTCGAAGACGTCGTCGCGCACGCCGGGACTCAGCCCCACGACCCTGCGTTCGCCGGATTCGTCCGGCTCGCCGATGAGCTGCGCGTTCCCGTGGAGGTGGTCAGCGATGGGCTCGGCTTCTTCATCGCGCCGGCCCTCGAGCGACTTGGCGTCCCGCACGTCTCAGTCGTCACGTCTAGGACCACGTTCCGCGACGGGCAGGTCGAGATGACCTTCCCGAATGGCAATCCCGACTGTCTGGTTTGCGGCACGTGCAAGCGGCAGCGGGTTTTCGCGCACCAAGCCGCGGGTCGCGCCGTGGCCTTCATCGGCGACGGAGAGAGCGACCGCTACGCGGCGGCGTATTCGGATCTGATTTTCGCCAAAGACGAGCTGATCGACGTCTGCCGCTCGGAAGGCTGGGAGTTCTCGCCCTGGCAGGACTTCGCTGAGGTGCGATCCTGGCTGGATGCGGCGATCACTGCCTGGCGGGCCGATCCCTCGAGTCTGCCCGTCCGCACTCCGCGGCCTTTCATCTGCGGCCCCGAGCTGTGGGGGCCTGGTCGGACCGATCCGCCGCCCAAAGACTGATCCCGATCTGGCCGAGGGGGTTCCGAATCGGAGGCCCTCTGCGCACCTGACGCGGCGCGGTTTGCGGGGAACCCCGCTCATCCCTAGAATTGGAAAAACCCCCGGAGGAGAAACGCGCGATGGCGAAGTATGTCTTTGTGACCGGAGGGGTCACCTCCTCCCTGGGGAAGGGCATCACCGCCGCCAGTGTCGGCCGCCTCCTCAAGGCCCGCGGTCTAGCCGTCTCCGTCCTGAAGCTCGACCCCTACATCAACGTCGATCCGGGGACGATGTCGCCCTACCAGCACGGCGAAGTATTCGTCACTGATGACGGCGCCGAGACGGACCTCGATCTCGGTCACTACGAGCGGTTCATCGATGAGAACCTCTCGCAGCTTTCCAACGTCACGACCGGCCGCATCTACCAGGCCGTCATAGGCAAAGAACGTCGCGGCGACTACCTGGGCGGCACGGTCCAGGTCATCCCGCACATCACCAACGAGATCAAGGAGCGGATCCAGCAGCTGGCCCGCGACGGCCGCGCGGACGTCATCATCGTCGAGGTCGGAGGAACAGTCGGCGACATCGAGTCGTTGCCGTTCCTGGAGGCCATTCGCCAGATGCGCAAGGACGTCGGCCGCCAGAACGTGATGTATATCCACGTGACGCTGTTGCCCGCCCTTGCCGCCACGGGCGAGCTCAAGACGAAGCCCACTCAGCACTCCGTCAAGGAGTTGCGCGGCATCGGCATCCAGCCAGATGTGATCGTGCTGCGCTCCGACCACCCGGTCAGCCAGGAGATCCGCGACAAGATCGCCCTCTTCACCGATGTCGCCAGCGAGGCCGTCATCCCCGCCGAAACGGCCTCGACGATCTACGAGGTTCCGCTGCTTTTCGAGGAAGCCGGCCTTGGAGCGCTCCTGGTTCGAGAGCTGGGACTTGAGAGCACGGCCCAGTTGCCGGATCTTGAGTCCTGGCGGGAGCTGGTCAGCCTGATCAAGCGCCCCAAGCCGGTTGTCGAGGTCGCTCTGGTCGGAAAGTACATCGAGCTGCCGGACGCCTACCTATCGGTCAACGAGTCCCTGAAGCATGCCGGCTGGGCCAATGGGGTCGACGTCAAGATTCGCTGGATCGACTCTGAGCTGCTGACCAAGGAGAACCTGGATGAGCAGCTCGCCGGCCTGCGCGGCGTCGTGGTTCCCGGCGGATTCGGGCATCGCGGCATCGAGGGCAAGATACTTGCGGCCAGGCACGCTCGCGAGAAGGGTCTGCCGTTCTTGGGCTTGTGTCTGGGCCTGCAGTGCGCCGTGATTGAATTTGCGCGCAATGTCCTGGGCACCGAAGACGCCAACTCAACTGAGTTCGACATGTTCACCGAGCACCCGGTGATCGACTTCATGCCTGACCAGCGGACGATGCAGGACAAGGGCGGCACGATGCGCTTGGGCCTGTACCCCGCCCGGCTCACGCCTGGCTCCAAGGCGGCCAAGGTCTATGGCTCGGAGCTAATCTACGAGCGACACCGTCATCGCTTCGAGGTCAACAACACCTACCGTCCGCTCCTCGAGGGCGCCGGAATGGTGCTCTCCGGCCAATCGCCGGATGGGCGTCTCGTCGAGATCATCGAGCTGAAGGACCACCCCTGGTTCGTCGCCAGTCAGTTCCACCCTGAGTTCAAGAGCCGCCCTGAGCGGCCGCACCCGCTCTTCGATGGCTTCATCGGCTCGGCCGTGGCCCTGTCCGAGGGTCGCGAGCCCGAATACCGGGCCTTGGTCCGCGAGATCCCCTCGAGTGGAGCTTTGCTGGGTACAGGCCAGACCGATTAGCCGGCCCGGTCGTGAAGGCCGGATCCCCGGTCGAGACTGACGGATGGATGGCACCTGGGGAATCCCCAACGTCCTGGCCTTGAATCGGAGCCCAGAGCGGTCGCGATGGTACGATCCTGCCAGGACGAGGATCCCACCAGGACGAGGATCCCACCAGGGCGAGCGTCGAGCGTGGGCTCGAACGATGCGGCGCGGACCCGTCCCCACGAGCCAGGAGCTGCCTGATGAAGATCTTCCTCGACACCGCCGAGATCGAAGAAATCCGCACTGCTGCCAGGTGGGGCGTACTCGACGGCGTCACCACCAACCCCTCCCTGTACGCCAAGGTCGGCGGCTCATATGACGACATTCTCAAGGAAGTCTGCAAGATCACGTCCGGGCCCGTTTCGGCCGAGGTCATCGCCGACGACGTCGAGGGGATGCTTGAAGAGGGCCGCCATTTCGCCAAGCTGGCCCCGAACATCGTCGTCAAGGTTGCGATGAGCGAGAACGGCCTGGAGGCCATCTCGCGTTTCGCCAATGAAGGCATAAAGACCAACTGCACCCTGATCTTCAGCACGAACCAGGGTCTGCTCGCCGCCAAGGCTGGGGCCAGCCTCATCTCGCCATTCGTTGGCCGCCTCGACGACATCAACCAGGACGGCATGACGGTGATCCGCGAACTGGTCGAGGTCTTCTCGCTCTACGGCATCGAGAGCGAGGTCCTGGCCGCCTCGATTCGGAACCCTCTGCACGTCACGCAGGCGGCCCTGGCCGGCGCCCACATTGCGACGCTGCCGTTCAAGGTTCTGCAGCAGATGGTCCATCATCCCCTCACCGACAAGGGCATCGTGCAGTTCAAGAAGGATTGGGACGCCGCGCGCCAGGCCGCATCCGGCAAGGCCTAGCCACTGGCGCCCAGGGGCTCGCCGAGGAATCCTCGGCGAGCTTCGTGATGCCCGGGTTGTCCTTCGAGCCCTGCCTCAGGCCGGCCTGGTCAGCCTGGTCAGCCCGGTAGGGTTGCTCCTTTCAGACATCCGTAACGGACCCGATGTCGCCGGACAGCGACTTTGACCGCTAAGCGGACAGGGACTTTGTCACCGTGGTCGGATGGCAGGATAGCGCCGCCATGGATGAGTCGGCGCGGGTCGCGTGGCGCTGTGAGCCGAAGGTATGGCTTCGCGCTCAGG
>JANYJI010000082.1 GCA_025358525.1 Chloroflexota bacterium
CACCCAGATCAGCGAGTTCCTTGACCTTGACTTGGACGGCCATGCGATACATCAGCATGAAGGCACTGAGGTAGAAGCCGCGCCATCCGTCTCGGTAGCCACGAGCCCGGACGTACCGCCGCCACCATTCTGTTGCGCCCCTGCGGATGGCCCTCCGAATTGTCGAGCGCTCGCCTCTAGAGAAGGCGTCCTGGGCTTCGATGGACGTGTATCGGTCGAGTTTCTCAAGGAAATGCGATGTGTCAATGTAGTTGAAGTGGACCAGCGCTAGGCCTTCATCCGGGGGAAGACGAAGGATGCGAGCGCCATCGCGTACTCGTAGGAAGGCGTGGATGTCGCGGCGTGCCTCCACCCACCCCTTCTTGAAATAACGCTCGTGGTGGTCTTGAGCAGCACCCCAGCCCGTCCCGACGAATGGCGCCCCAAGAAGGTAGTTCAGCATCGGGATCGAGACGACGTCGGCCTCATCGGCCGCGGCGACCTCGCACAGACGGCGGGCCAGGAGCGGCGGGACCACCTCGTCAGCGTCGAGTATCAGTATCCAGTCGCCGGTGGTCTGGGTCAGGGCGAACTCTCTGGCGGGATCCGCATAGCCCATTCGGTCATGGAGGAAGACCCGTGCGCCGTACTCTTCGGCGATCTCGCGGGTCCGATCATCGCTGTGCATGTCCACGACGACTATCTCATCGGCCCACGGGCGGACCGATCGTAGCGCGTACTGGAGGTTGGTTTCTTCGTTGAGGGTATTGATGACGACAGACGTTGAGGTCACGGCTTCTCCCGTAGCACCGCCCAGGCCGCGCGGGTATCGGACGGGTATATCGCGGCTGACACAGCAACATAGATCGCGAGGCCGCCAAGCCCTGCCACGCCGAGGACGACCACGTTGGTGATGGGGACGATGTAGGCGAAGGCGGCCACGAGCGCCCCGACCGCAGACGCGAGTATCCAGGCTGGAAAGATGGCTGGGGCGAGGCGCAATGGTACGGCTCGGCGAGCGACTCGGATGAGCAGAAAGACGGTGAGTTGTACCAGCGCGTTGGCGGCGGCGAATCCGATCGCTCCCAGCGCTGCAATAAGGGGCACGCCGAGTACCCAAGTGGAAACCATCCAGAGCAAGGCGAAACCGAGCGTTGTTCGTGATCGTCCAAGAGAATTGAGGAGTCCGTAGAGCGGAGTTGCCGTAGCGACAGATAGGTTGGCCATCCACAGAAGGTAGAAGTAGGGGATCGCGGGGAGCCACTTCTCTCCGAATACGATCTTGGTGATTGGGACCGCCAGGACCAAGCACAAGATCGACAGTGGGGCGACGATCGTGTTCGTTCCACGTACGACCATTTCGACCAGTCGTCCAAGCTCTGCCGGGTGCTGCTGCATCTTGGAGAATGCTGGCAGGTAGAGCCTCTGTAGCATCATCAATGCCAAAACAGGGTAAGCGGCAAGGGCCAATGCCCAGTTGAGGTATCCAACCGCGCCGGCTCCGAGAAGAAGTCCCACGAGCACGGGGTTGAAGCTGTCCTTTGCCAGCGAAACCCACGCCGAAGCTTGGTAGGGAAGGCCGAAACCGATGTGCCTTCGCACCAAGCCCAAGTCCCAGGCAAGTCCGATCGGCCACGGGCTGGCCAGACTGGCCAGAACGGCCCCGACGGTCGAGCGTGCGACGATCGCCACGGCGAGTCCCCATACACCGTACCCGAGCACGACCAGCACCACGGCCGTGACGTAGTAGACGACGGTCTGGGAGACCTCAACGAGGGCCAGTCGTTCGAAGCGGAGATCGCGTTCGAGGCGAATAGAGGCAATTGCCTGGAGGGAGGTGGGTAACAGCGACAGAGACACCAAACGGAAGAGCCAGGCGTCGTCGGGCGGCAGGCGGTAAGCAGTGGCCATCAGCGGCGCGGCGAGAAACAACGCAATGAAGGCGATACCCAGCAGACACTGCTGGGCCGTGAATACGACTCGATACTCGCGAGCGCTCGGTTCAGTTGCGCCACGAACGAGACTAGCCCCCAGGCCGACGTCGCCAAACGCACCTAGAAAACTAACCGCGAAAACGAAGATCCCATACAGCCCGTACTGTGTCGGTGACAGAAGGCGAGCCAGGATGATTCCGCCGGCGAGGCTCACGCCAACGACGAGGACCTGCCGTAAGGCCAGTGTCACAGCTCCCCGGAACGCGTGGCGCCGGATGGACTGGGGAGTCCATTTGGCGTGCGGCTCCGCCTCTGCAGCCGTTTCGGGAGCGAGGGGCAAGACTTGACTGTCCTTCCGTTGAGCTCGTGGTGGCCGTTGCCGGAGAAGGCACGCCTGCGAGACGCGCACGGAAGCATACCCCACGGATGTCGGTCGGCCGGTCCACGCGCTCCTTTGCGCCGGTCACTCGGGGGTCAACAGGACCTGGATGAGACCTCCCTGCTCGCCGTTACGGACACGAAAACGCCTTAGGCCCGGTATCCCGCGAAGACGCAAGATCAGTCGGATGGGGATCTTCCGAGGATGCTCGAGCCACACGTCGACCGTTGCATCCACGGTTCGAATCAAATGCACCCGCATCCGAGCGGAACGAGCCAGCGTCCTGATGCTCTCAGGCGTCATGTGCATCAGGTGATCAGGGGCCGAGTACCACGACCAGTTCCGCTTCGCGTGGCGCGCCATCTGGCTATTGCGATTGGGAAGCTGGATGAAGACGTAGCCCCCGCTATTCAGTCGCGCCGCGCACTCCTGGAGTAGGCCCAAGGGATCGCTGAGGTGTTCGAGGGCGTCCAAGAGCGTGATGAGGTCAAAGCGCTCGTCTCCGAACTCGCTCATGGTTCGCCGGATGTCCAGGTTCAGCGAGGCGGCGCCCCATGAGCGGCAAGCCTCGTTGATTTCCACGCCTGCGACTCTCTCCACCCGCGCTTCTTGGCGTCAGCCAAGAAAAAGCCTAGGTTGCATCCAAAGTCGAGCAGGCTGCTAGGCCGGACCGGGAGTAACTCCATCAGTTGATCGGCACGCGCACGGAATTCGGCAGCGCGCGACGTGTAAATCGCGACCCGAACGTCTAGGGGATATGTCTCGGCGTTGGTGGCGGCCATCTGCTCGCCAGTGGGCGTCGGCCAAGTTGTTCCAGCCTGGCACTTGCCACACACCCGCATGTGCCAGCCGTTGTTGATCTCAACGGGCTCCCCAAGGTCGGCGCTGTCGCAGACGATACAGTGGTCTGAGGTCGTCATTCAGCTCCTTGCTTCCGCTCCAGGCCGCCGACGACCGGGACTTGGTCTCGTGCGGCGTGATGAATCGCGAGCCACTGGCCCAAGAATCCGCCGGGTGCCATGTTTGGCAGTGGTTGGTTCTTTCAGCAATGCCAGCACCAGAGGATAGGCTATTGGAGGCGCTTCAGTTCGGTCGAGGTCTGAGCCCCCGTGCTTCGGATTTCCGAGGGGCGTCGCCGAGGTTGGGGGGCTCAGGGCGTGTCGACGAGGGACGTCCTGATACACTCCTGACAATGTGCGGTCAGAGTCGGGACCGTACGACGATCGAGGCGAAGTGGAGTTGTGGGTAGGAAACGAACCGTCAAGTCGGTGCTGAAGGCACCCGTCCGCGTCGCCATGCATCGACTGGTCCGTCCCGCGGCAGTGCGACTGATCCATCGAAAGGATCTCGACAAGCAATCGGTCAACGCCCGCCTACGGGTGATAGGAGGCCCTCTCGCGGAGGTCAGCGGGATATACCCTCCCGCCGATCATGAGAGGCCCAACGCTCGGTTGTGGAATATCGTCGCCGACGTGCTCCCGCTCACACGGAGATCATCTTTGGGTCTCCTTCAGGCTCGTGGTGCTCCTGAATACGTCCACCTGTGGCCGGGTGAGCATTACCGGCTGCTTGCAGGACTCGTGCGTCTGCTGAGGCCGTCGCTAGTGCTGGAGATCGGCACCTACCGAGGCCACGGGTGTGCTGGCGATGTTGCCGGATCTCCAGGAAGGCGCGCGGCTGGTGACGTTCGATGTCGTTCCGTGGACGGAGATCGAGGAATGCCTTCTCCTTCCCGAGGACTTCGCGGACGGACGCCTGGCCCAGGTAATTGCAGATGTGGGAGATGCACAACAGGCACCGCGCCATGCCGACCTGATTCGTGCAGCGGACCTCGTGTTCGTGGACGCAGCCAAGGACGGGCAGCTCGAGCGCAGGATCCTCGCCAACTTCGACGCCATCGGGCTCAAGGATGGAGCGATCGTCGTTTTCGACGACATTCGCGTGTGGAACATGCTGGACATCTGGCGCGGCATCAAGCGGCCCAAGCTCGATCTGACCTCTTTCGGTCACTACTCAGGAACAGGGCTGATCGACTGGACAGGGCCTGCCGAAAGCTAGAGTCTCTAGCGGCTTCCGCTGGATCGAGCGGACGTCCAGGCCCCGCCATGGCTCCCGCGGTCGACTGGGAAGCCGGGAGACTCTCTATACTCCCGGAATATGAAGACAGCTCTCATCACCGGCATCACTGGTCAGGACGGCTCGTACCTGGCCGAGGTCCTGCTCGAGAAGGGGTACCGCGTAGTCGGGATGACTCGCCGGTCCAGCACCGGCGCGATGGAGCGCATCGAACACCTGCTCGACCGAATAGAGCTGGTCCAGGGTGATGTTCTCGACCAGGCTTCGCTGGTCGCAGCGATTCAGTCGGCGCAGCCCGCCGAGGTCTACAACCTTGCCGCGATGAGTTTCGTGCCGACCTCGTGGAATCAGCCTGTACTCACGGGCGAGTTCACCGGACTCGGGGTCACGCGCATGCTGGAAGCCGTCCGCCAGGTGGATCCGTCAATCAGGTTCTACCAGGCCTCCTCGAGCGAGATGTTCGGCAAGGTCCGCGAGATTCCGCAGACTGAAATGACCCCGTTCCATCCTCGAAGTCCGTACGGCGTGGCTAAGGCCTACGGCCATTTCTTGACGGTCAACTACCGCGAGAGCTTCGGCATATACGCGGTCTCCGGCATCCTGTTTAACCATGAGTCACCGCGGCGCGGCCTCGAGTTCGTGACGCGCAAGGTGTCAGACGGCGTGGCCCGTATTCACCTGGGCCTCGCTAAAGAGCTTCGAATGGGCAATCTCGACAGCCAGCGCGACTGGGGCTTCGCCGGCGACTACGTCCGCGCCATGTGGGCGATGCTGCAGCAGCCCGAACCCGACGACTATGTCATTTCCACGGGGATCGCCCATTCCGTCCGTGATCTTTGCCGCCTGGCCTTCGAGCATGTCGGCTTGGACTACAAGGAGTACATAGTCGATGACGAGCGCATGCATCGACCCGCAGAGGTTGACCACCTGTTGGGCAACTCGGACAAGGCCCGAACGCAGCTCGGCTGGGAGCCCACGGTCGGGTTCGAGGAGCTGGTGCGGATGATGGTGGATGCCGACGTCGCCCGCCTCAAGGGGCGTTCGGTGCCGCGCTTCGACGTGGCTCTTCCCGCAAGCCACGCCTGAGATCTGATGCGCGTCTTCGTCACCGGCGCGATCGGCTTCGTTGGCCAGTGGCTGGAGCCGGAGCTTCGCGGCCACGGTCACGAGGTCGTGGCCGCGCCAGGCCCTGACGTGCTCGATGTCGCGGATAGGCGCGGCCTGGTGCGCTGGCTGGACAACCCGGCTGGCGCCCCGGACGCCGTAATCCATCTCGCCGGCATGGCATTTGCACCCGACGCCGGGCACGATCCGGCCGAGGCCTTCCGCGTCAATGTCGGTGGCACGGTGGCGCTGTTCGAGGCTCTTCGAGAGCTCGGCATTCGCCCGCCCGTCCTGGTGAGTGGCTCGGCGGATGTCTACGGCACGCCCTCGCCCGAACAATTGCCCCTCCGCGAAGATGCGCCCCTCGCTCCGAATAGTCCGTACGCCATGTCCAAGGTGGCCCAGGAGGGCGTCGCCGCCGAAGCTGCCGCCCGTCACGGCTTCTCGGTCGTTGCGACGCGATCGTTCAATCACACCGGGCCTGGGCAGCGTCCTGTTTTCGTCGTCCCCGCGATGGCCCAACGGGTCCTCGCCGTGAAGAGAGGGCAAGCGACCTCGATCCCTGGCGGCAACGTAGACGTGCGTCGTGACTTGACGGACGTGCGAGACGTGGTCGTGGCCTATCGCCTGTTGGTGGAGGCGGCAACCGCGGGCAAGCTGCCCGATCGTTTCACGGTCGTAAACGTGGCCTCCGGCGAGGCTGTCACGGTCCGCGAGGTCATCGAGCGCCTGTGCGCTCTGGCCGGGGTGGCGCCCATAATCGAGATAGACCAATCGCTCGTCCGGCCTAACGATCCTCCCGAGATCCGAGGCGATGCGTCGCTGATCGGGCAACTTGTAGGCTGGCAGCCTCGCATTTCGCTCGAGCGGACTCTGGTTGATGTCCTGGCGACCTTGTAGTTGCCACCTGCTCGGCTCCGCCCCGGCGCCTACTTCGCCGTGACCGCCGTCCCGACCGCCACGCTCTGCATGAAGATCTCGCCTCGTACCAACGGGATCTCCGCCCCGGATGAGTCATAGAAGCGTGTCAGCGAGGTATTCGTAGTCTTCTTCCAGGTGGCGTCGATGGCCTTGCCTTCGATGAAGAGCGTGGCCTTGCCCGATCCCACGTTGCCCAGGAGGATCCGGTTATAGCCTTTGTCCGTCGTGGGATCGAGCGTGACCGTCTGGTACATCACGACGACGTTTCGAGCGTAGACCTGCTTGCTGTTGGCCGGATCGATCTGGTTCTTGCCGTCGACAATTCGGAGGTACGAGTTGGTGGCGGGGTCGTATTGGTAGCCGATTGTACCGGTGTGGTAGGGGATCGAGATCACTTGCGAGGCGGGTCGCTGGGCGAGAGGAGTGTCGTCCCTGAACGTCCGCGTGGGCAGGTTCTGGTACGTCGCTGGGTACTTGACCTTGGCCGCGCAGCCGATCAGGACCGTGGAGTTGGTGTACTCGTTGTGCGGTGCCGATCGCGAGGTGATGCGATGGAACGGGCAGCTGGCCCCGTAGCCCGTGTCCATGTTGTAGAAGTAGTTGGCCATCGTCGGAATGACCGTGCCGATGACCTTGGGGTCGCCGCCATCGTGGGCGTACATCGCCTTGTACTCGAAGACCCAGTAGGCAAAGAAGGGACGAGCGCTCCGCACCGGGCCAATGTCTGACGCGGTTCCCTCTTGGAAGACCATCATGTAGCGGTCCTCGCCACCTTCCATGGGCGCCTGGTAGACGATCGAGGCAGACGACATGCCTGACTGCGGCCGATCTATCGTGTTGTCGGAGATCATGACCGCCATCGGCAAGCGGTGGGCCAGATCCGTCGGCGCCAGCACGCCGTCAAGGTCGGAGGCAACCCAGTCCGCGGGGATCGTCGAGGGCGAGAGATTGAAGTCGTTGGAAGATGCAGCGGCCGAGTCTGACGGAGAAGGCGAGGCGGCTGCGGAGAGTGCCGCGCTGGCCGTGGCCTGGGCGGTTCCGCCCGGTCTGACCACGAGCAGCAGGCTTGCCGCCACGATTGCAACGACTGCGACCACGCTGACAGCGATCACTGGGACCCGATGGCCGGTCCAAAGGCGTGCGATCGCTGGTCGGATACGTTCGATCATCGGTTCAAGTCTCCATGAGTAAGTCCAGTGTGCAGGATACCGAGGATCGAGCTACCGAGTTTTCGGTCCCCAGAGCGACACGGGAATGGAGCTTCTCGCCCACAGTCATGAAGGCCGGACATCGACTGCAGATTACCGGGATAATGGTCACCATCATGGGTCAAGAGCAATTTCATCGAGGGAGCAACTTGTGACCGTGGGTACCCCCCAGGCTCCTGAGGTCGCTCAGAGGGACGTTCTAGAGCCGACCGATTTGCGCGTCGTCCGCCTCTTCCTGCTGGTCCTTGGCACCCTTTTGATGGGCTACGCTTTTCTGGGTCGCGGGTTCGCCCATCTCGGCATCCCGCCCGTGTACCTGGGCGAGGTCGTCCTCGGGTTTGGCCTCGTTGCGACGGCGGTGGCGGCCATGCGAACCCGCTTGCAGATTTCGCGCTCGTCGCTCGTCATCTTGCTCGGCCTCTTCATGCTGCTCGGACTGATCCGCACCGTCCCGTATATCCCGACTGACGGTGTAAACGCCCTGCGCGACGCGACCATGTGGGGCTACGGCGTCTTCGCCCTGATGCTGTTCGCGCTGCTGGATCGCAACTGGCTGCTGCGGCTTTTCAGGCTGTACGGCTATGCGGCGGTTGCCTTTCTCTTTTGGGCGCCGGTGGCCTACTTCATCTTCAACCACTACTCGACCAGCATTCCGACGGCGCCGGGATCAGATATCCAGATCCTGTTCGTCAAGAACCAGGATATGGCTGTCCAGACCGCGGGCGCGATTGCGTTCCTGGTGGTCGTGGGCACACCTCAGATCAGGCGGGCTGTCGATTTCCTGTGGCGTTTCGCGGTCGCGCTGCCGATGTCATGGATGGTCTATACGACGGGCTCGATCACCCGCGGCGGCCTGGCCGCCGTTGTGGCATGTCTGGCCGTCCTCGGTGTGACGGCTGGTCGCACACGGAACTGGCTGCCTCTGTTGTCGGGAGCGGTGCTATTCGCAGTCATAGTGACGAGCAATGTTTATCTGCCCCAACTTGGACTGGGGCCACCGCCCGTCTCGACGCCTGTCTCGCAGCCTACCCCTGTCCAATCGGGCCCTACGCCATCTCTGACCCCAACGCCCACCCCTGTTGCTGCGCCGGCAACTGCGCCCGAGTCTGGTCGCAGCGTGACCACCACTCAGTGGTGGGAGAACGTGGCCAGCGTCTTCTCCAGCTCGGGCGATTCCAACCTCGAAGGGACTAAGCAGTTCAGGCTGGCCTGGTGGGGGAAGATCATCGACTACACGTTCAATGGTCAGTACTTCTGGACTGGCAAAGGGTTCGGCATCAACCTGGCCGACGCGGACGGGTTCCAGCCGACAGCCGACCATTCGCTGCGCGAGCCGCACAATAGCCACCTATCTGTGCTGGCAAGGATGGGCGTTCCAGGGTTCGTTCTGTGGATCCTTCTCCAGGCCGGGTTTGCCCTGTTCCTCCTTCGTGCTTTGCTGGCGCACAGACGTGCCGGGGACAAACAGCTCGCCGCGGTCGCGGCTTGGGTGCTGGCTTTCTGGGCCGCAATCATGGTCAACACATCGTTTGACCCGTACCTGGAGGGCCCGCAGGGCGGCATCTGGTTCTGGGCTCTCATTGGACTGGGTCTCGTGGTTATCCGTCTCGTGCCCCGACGCCAGGCGACGTGAGCGGGCCCCAGATCGTGCAGCGCGTTCTGCAAGTGCACACTCGCTACCGCCAGGCCGGGGGCGAAGACGAGGTCGTGGCAGCGGAGAGGCAGTTGCTTGAGGGAGCCAGCGTCTCAGTGTCGCAGGTCCTATTCGACAACCCAGGGCCGGGCGTGAACCCGGTCTCCAGTGCGCTGACGCAAGGCATATCTGCTATTTGGTCTCGCAGCGCGGCGCGCCGCGTGCGTGAGGCTATCAAGGCGAACGGATCCCAGGTGGTTCATGTCCACAACACCTTCGTTGCGGCGTCTCCGTCGGTCTACGAAGCCGCTGAGGCCTGTCGTGTGCCGGTCGTACAGACACTGCACAACTACCGGCTCATCTGCCCCGCAGCCACGGTCTACCGAGCAGGACGCCCCTGCACCGACTGCCTGGGGCGTGCCATCCCATGGCCCGCGGTCTTGCACTCCTGCTACCGAGAATCTCGGGCCCAGTCGGCGGTCGTAGCCGCGACTCTTGCGGTTGGCCGAGTCAGGGGGACGTATTCCCGTCGCGTAGGGGCCTATCTTGCGCTGACGAGGTTTCAGCGCGACCTGCTGGTCCAGGGTGGATTGCCTGTCGACAAGGTTCAGGTGTTGCCAAACTTCGTGGAGCCCGACCCCGGAATAGGCGGCGGCCCTCGCAGGGGTTTTCTCTTCGTCGGCCGACTATCCGGGGATAAGGGTGTGCCGACACTACTGCGGGCAGCCGCGTTGGTGCCAGGATTGGTGCGGGTTGCCGGCCAGGGACCGCTTTCATCGCTAGTCGAGGCCGCAGCCAGCACCGGCGATTTCGAGCTACTGGGCCGGCTTGAGAAGAACGCGGTCTTCGACCAACTGCGCGCAGCGGCGGCGATGGTGTTGCCATCGGTCTGGTACGAGGGTCTGCCGGTTTCCGTGTTGGAAGCTTTTGCCACGGGCACGCCGGTCATCGCGAGCAGGATCGGATCGCTGGCAGAATTGATAGAGGATGGCGTTACCGGCCTGTTGGCGGGCCCGGGAGACGCTGGCGATCTGGCCGACCGGCTGCGCTGGGCGAGCGATCACCCGGATGAAATGCGCCAGATGGGGGCCAACGCCCGACTCGAATATGAAACCAAATATCGTGGTGGTGTGCACTTGGCCGCTCTTCTGGGCACGTATCAGCGGCTGATTGAGGCGAGGGGGCTCGCCGGGTATGCCTGACTCCCACTTCATCGAGCTCCTTGGCGTGCGCGTAAATATGGTGCCGTTCGACGACGCAGTGGAGTCCGTGCTAAACGCCCCCGATACGGGCGATCGACTGGCTCTCCATTTCGCGACCGCACACTCTCTGGTCGAAGCAAATCGGAATCCACAGTTGCGGGCAGCCCTGAATTCCGACATCGTGGAGCCAGACGGTATGCCTCTCGTCTGGCTGGCGCGGAGGCGGGGGATCAAGGCCGAACGCGTGTGCGGACCGGATTTCCTGCTTGCGCTTGTGCGGAGGGG
>JANYJI010000091.1 GCA_025358525.1 Chloroflexota bacterium
GCTGAGACTCCCAATGTCCGCGAGCGCCAGTCTCGATGGATCGGGCGCCCACCACCTCGTCGTCTGGAAATGATTGAGTACCTGCCCGTTCTTGGTTTTCAGCATCACCAAGCCGGAGATGATCCAGCTGGTCGAGCAGGAAACCAAGAACGGGCAGGTACTCAATCATTTCCAGACGACGAGGTGGTGGGCGCCCGATCCATCGAGACTGGCGCTCGCGGACATTGGGAGTCTCAGCCCCGGCCTAGCCCCGGACGTGAATGTCCTCGACCTCTGGGCCACTGCCGACGGCCTGCCGATATCCGCCACCTTCTCGGGCACCAACTCCGCGTCAGACGGAACGAAGCTGGTCGACATCGAGGTGAGCTACGCGTTCGATCAGGTGGGCATCCCGGTCTCGATTGGAACGCCTGAGCCGAGCCCCTCGCCGTCCAAGAAGTAGGCCCTGCTAGCCGGCCGGTTCGGCGGATCGCTCGGCCTGCGAGGCCAGTTCCGCGTTCCACTCTGGCGGCGTTCCAGCAGTAGAGTGGGCCGGTCCCTGATAGTCGGGCAGGGCTGATCGGGATATCGCGACATCGTGGACGATACCCGGGTCGCCCAACTCGAGCTCGCGCAGGGGTGCGCCAGCCGCGACCAGGGCAGCCACGGCCTCTTCGCCATGCAACGCGATGCGCGCCGCTAGCCGGTCAGTGAAGACGGCCGGCACGAGGATCGGGAAGCCGGGCTGGGCCGACCAGGCCGGTCGGACGATCTCGCCTGGCGTGGCACCGTGCGCCTCCACGAGTGAAGTAACCGTCTCGGGATCTACCCAGGCGTATCGATACGGCCACAGCAGCCCGGCCGTGGTCTCGCTCACGGCTGCCAGAGCGGCGCGTTGGCCGTGCACGAACCAGGCGATCCCGCGCGGCTCATCGGCGCCGGGGCGCGTCAGCGTCACCGGGAGATCGGCGATGGCCTCGGCGAGCTTCCCTTCAGCATCCTCGGCCACGACCACGATCGGCAGCGCCCCGCCCGACCACGCGGCGTGGATGACGCGGCGAATAGCGGTCTCGCCATCCGCATCTGAGAGCGCGGCGACTGTGTCTGGGGCGAGGATGATGGCAGCGACGGTCAATTCGGGCCTCCTCGAGCGAGTTTAGCGCCGGGCCCATACGCTGGCGCACCGAAGTCCGATTCGTTGCGGAGTCCGCTTCGGCCAGTCTGTGGCACAATTCAACTGCCCATGAGTGACTCACCTAGCCAAGCCACGCCCCTGAATCGTTCAGATCAGCCTGCGCCTGCTGCGGGCCTTGCCATCCGGACCGACGTTCGCAACCTGGCCATCGTCGCCCACGTTGACCATGGCAAAACCACCCTCGTTGATGCGATGCTCCGCCAGTCGGGAGCTTTTAGAGCCAACGCGGTCCTCATCGACCGGGTCATGGATTCCAACGACCTCGAGCGCGAGAAGGGCATCACCATTCTCGCCAAGCAGACTTCGGTCGAGCACGACGGGATCCGACTCAACATCGTCGACACCCCCGGCCACGCCGACTTCGGGGGAGAGGTCGAGCGCAGCCTGAACATGGTGGACTCGGTCCTGTTGCTCGTGGATGCGGCTGAGGGACCGTTGCCGCAGACGCGCTACGTGCTCCAGAAGGCCATGTCGCACCACCTGCCGGTGGTCGTGGCGATCAACAAGATCGACCGCTCTGACGCCCGCTGTGCTGAAGTGCTGGACGACATCTACGAGCTCTTCATGGATCTCGGTGCGGACGCGAAGCAGATCGACTTTCCCGTCGTCTACACGAACGCCAAGACTGGTACCTCGACCATGGACCTGGCGACGCCGGGTACGGACCTGCGGATTCTCTTCGACCTTCTCATCGAACACACTCCGGCCCCGGTCTACGAGCCTGGCCATCCCCTCCAGCTTCTCGTCACGAACCTGTCGGCAAACGACTACGTCGGCCGAATGGCAGTCGGGCGTGTCTGGAACGGGACCATCAAGGTCGGCCAGCGAATCGTCATCGTCCGCGAGGAAGATGAGGACGCCGCTGGTTCGATCGAGCCAGGGCGGACTGTCACGCTGAGCGGCGTCGTGACTACCCTGCGGACTGCCCACGGTATCGAGCAGGTGGACATCGACGAGGCGGCACCGGGCGATATCGTCTCGCTGGCCGGCATCCCGGACGTGACGATCGGCGACACGATCACCGATCCGGCCGATCCACGGCCGATGAGCCGCCTCGACGTGGATGAGCCGACGCTGAGCATGACGTTTGGGGCCAACACTTCGCCGCTCTCCGGCCGCGAGGGCAAGTACGTCACCACCCGCCACATCAAACAGCGCCTGGATCGCGAAGTCCTCGGCAACGTCTCGATCGAATTCTCAGCGACCGAATCGGCCGACACGTACGAGGTCCGAGGCCGCGGCGAGCTGCAACTGGCCATCCTCATTGAGCAGATGCGTCGTGAGGGCTACGAACTCCAGGTCAGCCGACCCGAGGTCATCCTGCGCCAGATCGGCGGACACGTACACGAGCCATACGAACGCATCACGGTGGACATCCCGCCCGAATTCATCGGGCCTGTCCAGGGCGCTCTGTCGGACCGAAAGGGCGCGCTGGAGCAGATGAGCACCGATGCCGATGGTCGCGTTCGGATGGAGTATGTGATTCCCGTTCGTGGCCTGATCGGCTTCCGTGGTCAGCTCCTGACTGAAACCCGCGGTACTGCGCTTATGCACCAGATCGGCGAGGGCTATGGTCCGTGGGCAGGCGAGGTCACGCATCGAACCTCGGGCGTAGTGGTGGCAGATCGTTCCGGAACCTCCAACGCTTATGCGCTCTTCGGGGTGCAGGAGCGCTCTGCGCTATTCATCGGCTCGGGCGCGAACGTCTATGAGGGCATGATCATCGGTGAGAATGCCCGTGCGGACGACATGGACGTCAACGCGACGAAAGAGAAGAAGCAGACGAACATGCGAACACACTCGCACGACGAGGCTTTGCACCTGACGCCACACCGCGAACTGACACTTGAGGCGGCGATCGAGTTCATAGGCGGCGACGAACTGGTCGAGGTAACGCCAAAATCGATCCGTTTGCGCAAGCGAGTGCTCGCGGCGCACGACCGAAAGCGCCTCGCCGGCAAGGAATACGAACAGCGCATGGTCGATCGGGCGAGTCGCTAGTCCGCTGGCACGGCTTCTAGGCGGGACATTGCCTGGAGTATGATCGGCGCTGAACAGACCGATGTCGTCGGGGGCTCCACTCGGGACGCGACATCAGTTCGGGAGGATCAGATGAAACACCCGGTAGATCGGGCCATCGAGCTGGCCAAGTCGGCCGACATGGGCTACCTGACGGTCCTTGTGGTCTGCCTCTTCGCGGTCTTCGCGCTGGCGCTGGCTGCGCTGGCGACCGGCGTGTCGTCATTGAACATTGGCATTGGGCCGATCCCGCTGGTGTCGTTCTGGAATTCGGGTGCGGCCCACGGATTTGAGACTCAGTGGGGCATTGGAGCCTTGGTGGGCTTCGGTGCCGTCGCCGGTCTTGGGCTTGCGGTCCGCCGGCAACTGATCCGCGCGGCCTGACGACCCGCGTCGGCGGGCGCCTCATGCAGCGGTCCGTCCGAGGGTAGTTGCCCGACCTCAGCGTACAATCCGGCGATGCCGATCTACCTCGATCACGCCGCCACCACTCCGCTGCGGCGTGAAGCCCTCGAGGCCATGCTGCCGTTCCTCACGGACGATTTCGGCAATGCCTCCTCGTTGCACGGCTTCGGCCGGCGCGCCCGCGCGGGGCTAGACGAGGCCCATGAACGCGTGGCGCGAGCTCTCGGCGCGACGCCGCGTGAGATCGTCTTCACCTCCGGTGGCACGGAGGCCAACAACCTAGCCCTCAAGGGCGCGGCCTGGGCCGGCAAGGCTCGCGGCCAGCGGATCATCACCAGTTCGGTCGAGCATCACTCGGTCGGCCACTCCCTGCGATATCTCGAGAAGTTCGGGTTCGAGATCGTGGAACTGCCGGTTGATCGCTACGGGCGCGTCGACCCGGACGACGTCGAAGGGGCCATCACTTCTAAGACGATCCTGGTCAGCATCATGCTCGCCAACAACGAGGTTGGCACGATCCAGCCGATCGCCGAGATCGCGGCTCGCGTGCGTCGCCACAAGGGCATCCTCATCCACACTGATGCGGTCCAGGCTGCGCCGTATCTCGAAATCGACCTGGGCTCGCTGGACGTGGATCTGCTGACTGTGGCGGCCCACAAGTTCGAGGGGCCCAAGGGCGTGGGCGCGCTCTTCGTCCGCCACGGCACCAACATCCTGGCCCAGCAGCAGGGCGGCGCGCAGGAGCGCTACCGGCGGGCCGGCACAGAGAACGTGGCGGGGGCCGTAGGCCTGGCCGCCGCACTCGAGGTCACAGTCGCCGAGCGCCCCCAGACGGTCGCGCGTCTGCGTGGGCTGCGGGAGGCGCTGATGGCCTCGGTCGGGGCGATCGACGACGTGCGGCAGACGGGCCACCCGACCGAACGTCTGCCGGGTCTCGCCTCCTTCGCGGTCCTGGGGGCTGAGGGCGGTGCTATGACCATCGCTCTGGACCTCGCCGGACTGGCGTGCTCGACCGGATCGGCTTGTGTCAGCGGTTCCAACGAGGTCAGCCACGTTCTCTTGGCCATGGGCTACCCGGCCGACGAGGCGCGAGGGGCGCTGCGGCTTTCGCTGGGCCGGACCACCACGACCGAGGAGATCGCGGTAGCTGTCGAACTCCTAACGGGGACGATCGAGTCGCACCGCGAGGCGGCCGAGAGGCTCACGGCGGGGCGCGTGATGGCCCAGGCCCGGCCGGTGCAGCGGGCGCCCCAGACTGAGGCAGGGATCGAGGTGTCGGCCGAGTGACGCGGCCGGCGCGGGCGCGGATTCTGGTCGCCATGTCGGGCGGGGTGGACTCGTCCGTAGCTGCGGCCCTCGTCAAGGCCGCCGGCGACGAGGCGGTCGGTGTCTGGATGCGACTCAGCAATGCCGCGGACAGCGGTTCCGAGTTCAAGCGGAGCTGCTGCTCGCTCGACGCGGCTGAGGACGCTCGGCGGGTGGCCTCCCAGCTCGACATCCCGTTCTACATCCTCAATCTCGAGCAGGAGTTCGAGGAGGGCGTGATCGAGCCGTTCGTGCAGGCCTACCTTGAAGGCCGGACTCCGAGCCCGTGCGTCGATTGCAACAACGTCGTCAAGTTCGGGGCCCTGCTCGGGCGCGCTCGGCAGCTTTACGAGTGCGATGCGGTTGCCACCGGCCACTACGCTCGGGTCGCGGGCCCGGAAGGTGCGTCGGAGGCGGGATCGGCGAGGGGGCAGGGGAGCGCCGATCTGGGCGCCGGCTACCGGCTCCTGCGCGGTGTCGACCCGGGCAAGGATCAGAGCTACTTCCTCTACGGCCTGGGCCAGGAGGAGCTAGCCCATACGCGCTTTCCGCTCGGTGAGATGACTAAGTTGGAGGTTCGCGATGTGGCGCGGTCGCTTGGCCTGGCCACCGCCGAGAAGCGCGACAGCCAGGAGATCTGCTTCGTGCCGCGCGGTAACTACCGTGACGTACTGCGCGAGCGGGCCGGCTGGACGGCCGAACCCGGCCCCGTGATCGACGTTGACGGCCGCCAGGTAGGGGAGCATTTCGGCGCGGCCTCTTACACGATCGGTCAGCGTCAGGGCACGGGCGTGGCCCTGGGCGAGCCGCGCTATGTGTGGCAGATCGATCCAGCCGTCAACACGATCAAATTGGGCCGCCGCGCCGATTTGGAGACTCGCCGGTTCGAGATCGGTGACGTTAAGTTCGTGGCCGGCAGCCAGCCCCACGGATCGGCCGAGGGCTTGCGTGCGGAAATCCAGATCCGCCACCGCGGCCACGTCGCGCCCGCCATGATCCGCCAGCAGGGCCAGGATCGCTGGGTCGTGGACACAGACGATCCGGTTTGGGCGGCCGCACCCGGCCAGGCGGCGGTCTTCTACCGGGGCGACGTTGTCCTGGGTGGCGGTCGCATCGTCCGTCCAGACGATTCGATCGCCGGCTGACGGTCTTCGTATACTCGCCTGGTGGATATCGGCCCCGCCCCAGTACTTGCTCTCCTCGTAGGCGGTTTTCACACCGCCCTCTGCATGTTTCTACTGGCCAGAGGTGGGATGCGGATGCTGCTCGTCTTCGCGGCGGCTGCGTTGGGGGCGTGGGCGGGTGACGCCGCGGGAGGTCGGCTCGGTTTGGATCCACTGCGGATTGGCGACTTCAACGTGATCGCCGCCTCCATCGTGGCCTGGGCCGGCATCGCCTTCGTGCTGGTCCTCTCCATCCTCGGCCCGACCAAGCTCGACGACGGCCGGCTGTGATCGAGTGGCTTCTGCGGCGGAGCGATTCGCGCCCAGGTCCCAGCTCCGACCCAGATCCGCGCCTCCTGGCGTTCGCGCGGGGAGTGACGATCGGAGCCTTCGTCGGCGCCGCCATTGCAGGCTCCACGATCTGGCGCCGCCTCAGGGGCTCGCGGCCCCGGAACGAGTCGGGTGGGCAATGACGACGCCCGGGCGAGGAAGGGGCGTGCGATTTGCCCGAGCGGACCAAGCCTGCTAGCATCCGCCAGGCATTTAGAGAGTATAGGAAACCCCCAGCTACAGAGAGCTAGTCGGAGGATCGTGTGCCGCTGGCGCGGGAGACGAAGGATCAGGTTATTTCGGAGTACGCCGTCAAGGATGGCGACACAGGCTCCCCAGAGGTGCAGATTGCGCTCTTGACCGAAAGGATCAAGGAGCTTACAGAGCACTTGCGGAGTTTCCCGAAGGACAACCATTCCCGCCGCGGCCTCCTCAAGCTCGTCGGACAGCGACGCCGCCTTCTTGCTTACCTGATCAAGAAGGACAATGCTCGCTATCGCGTCGTGATCGCACGGCTCGGACTGCGCCGCTAGCGCAACCGCCGTAAGGCGAGGCGCAGCCTCGCTCGGCATCCCCGCCCCGGCTCGTCCAGGCGAGAACAAGGACACATCCTTCCTCCTAGCTCAGGAGGAATAGATAACGTGTCTCAGATATTCGAGACGCAATTTGCAGGTCGCACCCTAACCATCGAGACCGGCAAGATTGCTCTACTCGCGGGCGGCGCCGTGACGGTCCGCTTCGGCGACACCATGCTCCTCGGAACGGCCAACCGGTCGGATCCGCGGCCTGGCCTTGATTTCTTCCCGCTCACGGTCGAGTTCGAAGAGCGGATGTACGCCGCCGGCAAGATCCCGGGCGGCTTCATCAAGCGCGAGTCGCGCCCGTCCGAGCAGGCCATCCTGGCTTGCCGACTGACAGACCGCCCGATCCGGCCGCTTTTCCCCGAGGGCTATAAGGACGACATCCAGATCGTGATCACGGTCCTGTCAACGGACCAGGAGAACCAAACGGATGTCCTCGGCACCTTCGCGGCCTCTTGCGCCCTAACGATTAGCCCGATCCCGTTTCTCGGTCCCATCGGCGCCGTGCGCATTGGCCGTATCGACGGCGAGTTTGTGATCAACCCCACCGTCAGCGACCTTGAGCGCTCCGACATCGACTTGATCGTCTCGGGCACGCGCGACGCGATCATGATGGTCGAGGCCGGCGCCTCGATCGTTCCCGAAGACGTTATGGCCGACGCCATCCTCTTCGGCCATCGCGCCCTTCAGCCGCTCATCGATATCCAGGATGAGATGCGCGCCGCCGCTGGCAAGCCCAAGTCGGTCGGCTATCGCGAACCCGGCACCGGCTCCATTCTTGAGTTCGTCAAGAAGGTCAGCCAGCGAGGCTACGAGCTAGTAGTTGTCGATACGGAGACAACCGGCCGAGACGCCAAGGTTGCCGACCTGATCGAGATCGGCGCCGTCCGCGTTCGCGACGGCCAGATCGTCGATCGGTTCTCGACGTTCGTGAACCCCGGCCGCGAGATCTTCGGCGCCCAGATGCACGGCATCACCGATGCTGACGTCGCCGGCGCACCGGTTGCCAAGGAAGCCGCCCAGAAGCTGCTGGCCTTCGTCGCCGGCGCTCCGATCGTTGGCCATAACGTGGGCTTCGATATTGGCTTCCTCGACCAGGCCCTGGGCGAGAGTGGCAAGTTCATCGAAGGCGGCTACTTCGACACGCTCGTGATTGCTCGTGAGGCCTACCCGGACCTCGAGTCGTACAAGCTGGGCGATGTCGCCCGCTTCTTCGGCATCACCGTCGAGACCGTTCACCGCGGCCTTGCCGATGCCGAGACGACCGCTGCCATCGTTGCCAAGTACGCGAGTGATCTCCCGAACCGCATCGAGAATCTGCAGGAAGCGATCTCAATCTCGATCCGCGCCAACCGACAGGAAGGCGAGGATCCGACCGGTCTGCTTGAAGCCGCCCGCCGCCAGGGTCGCGTCAGCAAGGGCCTCTTCCAGCTCGTCCAGAAGAAGACCACCCGCAAGGTCGTGCTGGACGAGGGCATCCGCATGGACGGCCGTGGAGTGGACGAGATCCGCCCCATCTCCGTGGAAGTCGGCGTTCTGCCGCGCGCCCACGGCTCAGGCCTGTTCACCCGCGGCCAGACACAGGCCCTCACGGTGGCCACCCTTGGCCCCAACTCGGATGTCCAGCGGATCGACACGATCAGCCCTGAGACCGAGAAGCGTTACCTCCATCACTACAACATGCCCCCGTACAGCACGGGCGAGAACAAGCCGATGCGCGGCCCCGGCCGGCGCGAGATCGGCCATGGCCACCTCGCCGAGCGAGCCCTCCTGCCGGTCCTGCCGTCTGAGGATGAGTTTCCGTACGTAATACGCCTCGTGAGCGAGTGCGTCACGTCCAACGGCTCGACATCGATGGCTTCGACCTGCGGTTCCAGCCTTGCCCTCATGGACGCCGGCGTGCCGATCAAGGCAGCCGTCGCTGGCGCCGCGATGGGCCTGATCAGCGAGCCGGACGGCCGCTTCGTGGTCCTGACCGACATCCTCGGTAAGGAAGACGCCTTTGGCGATATGGACTTCAAGGTGACTGGTACCCGCGAGGGCGTCACGGCACTGCAGATGGACATCAAAGTCAAGGGCATTAGCGAGGCGATCATTCGCCAGGGTCTGGAGAAGGCCCACACTGCTCGGATGACGATCCTCGACAAGATGGATGCCGTCATGCCCACGAGCCGCACTGAGATGAGCAGCTTCGCGCCGCGCATCATCACCATCAAGATCAACCCCGAAAAGATCCGCGACATCATCGGCAAGGGCGGCTCCGTGATCCGCAAGATCCAGGAGGAGACCGGCACCGAGATCAGCGTCGAGGACGACGGCACGGTTCAGATTGCCGCAGTGTCGGGCGATAGCTCGCGCAAGGCGGTCCAGTGGATCGAGTCGATCACTCGCGAGGTCGAGGTCGGCGGGCTCTACCTGGGCAAGGTGACCCGGATCATGGGCTTCGGCTGCTTCGTCGAGATCCTGCCCGGCAAGGAAGGCCTGATTCGCATCGGCGAGCTGGCCGATTATCACGTGCCGGCCGTTGAGGATGTTGTCTCGGTGGGTGACGAGGTCATGGTTGTGGTGGTCGAGATCGACCGCCAGGGCCGGATCAACCTCTCGCGCAAGGCCGCTATGCAGCGCCATCTGGCCCGCACCGATTCCTAGCTCCGCTATAGACGAGGGCCGGCCGGTCATACGGTCGGCCCTCGTTTCTTTTCGGCGAGGCGTTGGCCGCGTATGAATGCATTTTCAGCGCATAACTATCCGCCGCGGGACATTGCTATGCACCCGATCGGGGGCAGACCGCGACCCGCTGGTATAATCGGGTCTTGCGCAGCAACGGAACCAGCCAGAGTGGAGCCATGTCCCCAGAACTCCGTCCGCTGACCGTGGCCATCGTCGGCGCCACCGGCGTCGTCGGTCGCACGATGATCCAGGTGCTTTCCGAACGGCGCTACCCGGTCGGCGAGCTTCGACTGCTGGCGTCTGGTAGATCGGCCGGCTCGACCGTCAGCGCGGACGGTCGGACCCTCCCAGTGGAGGAGGCGACGCCGGAGGCCTTTGACGGCGTCGACATCGCCCTCTTCTCGGCCGGGAACGACGTTTCGCGCCAGCTGGCTCCCGAGGCCGCTGCCCGCGGCGCAACGGTGATCGACAACTCGAACGCCTGGCGCATGGAAGCGGCCGTGCCACTCATCGTCAGCCAGGTGAACCCCGAGGATGGGGAGTGGCATGAGGGCATCATCGCCAACCCCAACTGTTCCACCATGCAGCTTCTGCCGCTCCTGAAGGCGATCCGCGATGCTGCTGGGATCGAACGCGTCATCGTCGACACGTATCAGTCAGTCTCGGGCACGGGCGCCGAGGCACTGGCCGAACTGGAGAAGCAGATCCGAGCTCATGTGGCCGGCGAGGTGAAGGTGGCGAGCGTCTACCCGCATCCCATTGCCTTCAACGCCTTGCCTGAGATCGACGCCTTCCTAGATAACGGCTATACCCGCGAGGAGTGGAAAGTCGTCACCGAAAGCCGCAAGATCTTGCACCTGCCGGAGCTGCGGGTCTCGTGCACAGCCGTCCGTGTGCCGGTCTTCGTCGGCCACTCCGAGGCGGTCCATGTCGAGACGACAAGGTCGTTCGGCCCCAAGGAGGCTCGCAAGGCTTTCGCTGAGGTCCCCGGCGTCATCGTCCAGGACGATCCAGCGGCTCATCTCTATCCCCTGGCGACCGAAGCCGCAGGCAAGGATGAGATCTTCGTGGGGCGAATCCGAAAGGACCCATCCATAGAGCACGGTCTGGCCTTCTGGGTCGTCAGCGACAACCTGCGCAAGGGCGCAGCGACCAACGCCGTCGAGATCGCCGAGATGCTCGTCGAGCGCGGCTGGGTCAAGGCCCGGTCGCGCCGCGCGTCGGCGCCCCACGACGTGGCGACTGGAGTCGAGGCGGTATTGTGACCCAGGCCGAGCGCCAGGCGGTGCTCGACGCCATCGGGGTGGAGGTGGCGGCATGCATTCGCTGCCGGCTGCATGAGACGCGAACGATGTCCGTGCCAGGGGAAGGCAGCTCGGCCACGGAGGTGATATTCGTGGGCGAGGGCCCCGGCCTAAATGAAGATCGCGTGGGTCGGCCTTTCGTGGGCCAGGCCGGCGATCTGTTGACCAAGCTCCTCGAATCGATCGAATGGAAGCGCGAGGAAGTCTTCATCACCAACGTGGTCAAGTGCCGGCCACCGGGCAACCGCGACCCCGAGCCTGAAGAGATCGTCGCCTGTGCACCCTACCTGACACGCCAGCTGGAGGCGCTCGATCCTGCGCTCGTGGTCACGCTCGGTCGGTTCTCCATGGCGAGGTTCAATCCAGGTGCCAGGATCGGGCAGGTCCACGGCACGTTTCAGCCGGCGGATCCCGCCTCAGGAGCACCGGATGCGCTGGCGTTTGCCATGTACCACCCGGCTGCTGCTCTCCACCAGGGCTCGCTGAAGGCCACGCTCTTCCGCGACATGGAGGGCGTGCCGGCGGCGCTGCTTCAGGCCAGGGAGCGGCGCGTGGCGGAATCGGTGTCTCCGGTCGTGGACGTTGTCCAGGCCGAGGTTGCGCCCGTAAAGCTAGTCCCGGCCGAATCGACTGCCACGCTCGAGATCGACGCGCCGGTAGAGGCCAATTCATCTCGGTCACTTGGAGCCGCACCAACCCGGTCGGGCGAAGCCGAGGCCGCGGTTGTCGGCGAATCGGCGGTCGCCGCCCAATCCATCGAGCTGACGTCCCAATCCGACCCGACGGACCAGCTCACCCTCTTCTAGGATGAACACCACTATGCAATCAAGTAACGCGAGCATCAATGCCTGACAACCAGACCCCGCTCCGCATCATCCCCCTCGGAGGCGTTGGGGAGATCGGCAAGAACATGTACGTCTTCGAGTACGGCGACGACATCGTCATTGTCGACTGCGGCCTCATGTTTCCGGACGAGGAGATGTTCGGCATCGACCTCGTCATCCCCGATGTCACCTACCTCCGTGAGAATCGGGAAAAGGTTCGAGCCTTTCTCATAACCCACGCCCATGAGGACCATGTCGGCGGCCTGCCGTACGTGTTGCCCTACTTCCCGGGTGTGCCGGTCTACGCGTCCACGCTGGCCCGTGGCCTGTTGGGAATCAAGATCAAGGAGCACAAGCTCCACAACAACCCGCTCCTGCCTCTCGATCCGGGCGACAACCTGGAGATCGGGCCGTTCAGGGTGGAGCCGTTCCGGATCAGCCATTCGATTCCGGATGCGATGGGAATGGCCATCCACACGCCGGTAGGTACGGTCGTCACCACCGGCGACTTCAAGTTCGATCACACGCCCGTTGATGGCCGCCGGTCCGACTTCGCGGTACTCTCCCGACTGGGCAAAGAGGGCGTCATCTGTCTGCTCTCGGACTCGACCCGAGCCGAGAACCCCGGCTATACGCCTTCGGAGCGGACCGTTGGAGAGACCTTCCGCGAGATCATGGAGCCTCTCGACGGCCGGGTCATCGTCGCCACCTTCGCCAGCAACATAGCCCGCATCCAGCAGGTTATCGATGCCGCGGCTACCTTCGATCGCCAGGTTGCGGTCGTCGGACGATCGATGGAGCAGAACTTCCGGGTCGCCACGGACCTGGGTTACTTGACCTATGCACCAGGTCAAATCGTGGCCAAGGACCAGATCGGGTCGGTCGCCCGCATCGTTATTGCCACGACTGGTTCCCAGGGTGAGCCCATGGCGGGCCTGGCCCGAATGGCCAACCGCGACCACCGCTTCGTCGAGATCCAGCCCGGCGACACCGTCATCGTCAGCGCCAGTCCAATCCCCGGCAACGAGGAGTACGTGGCCCGCACGATCGACAATCTCTTCAAGGCCGGGGCCAACGTTTACTACCACACGGTCAAACACGCGCACGTCTCGGGCCATGCCAGCCAGGAAGAGCTGAAGTTGATGCTCGGCCTGACCCGGCCCAAATACTTTATCCCGATTCACGGCGAGTTCAGGATGTTGGTGCAGCATGGGCGCCTGGCCGTGGAGACGGGCGTGGAGCCCGAATACGTTTTCATCATCGAGAATGGCCAGCCAATCGAGTTCTTTGCCGACGGCAGCGCCCGACGCGCGGCGCCCGTCACTGCGGGATACGTCCTGGTGGACGGCCTTTCGGTCGGCGACGTGGGTGAGGTCGTGTTGCGCGATCGCCGCGCCCTGGCGAGCGACGGCATGTTTATCGTGGTCGTGACCGTGGACAAGCAGAACGGCCGCGTCGTGGCCAAGCCGGAGATCGTGACCCGTGGCTTCGTCCACGGTAATGAGCGCGATCCACTGATGAAGGGCGCCGTGGAGCGGATGATGGCCGCCATCGAAGGCAAGGGCGATCGCACCAGCGAAGTGGGCCTCCTCAAGAGTCAAATCAAAGACGAGATCTCGCGCTACCTCTACGAGCAGACGCGACGCCGGCCGCTGGTGTTCCCGGTCGTGGTGGAGGTGTAGATGCCGGGACGAACCACCGCAGCCCCGAGGCGCGCGACCGCCGGCAGGTCTAGCCGGGTAACGCCGCCTCCGGGTCGGCGCCGCAGGTCTGGAAGGACCTGGCGTGTCGACGGAGAGATCTTCCGCCAGATCCTCGGGTTGCTCATGCTTCTGGTTGGGATCTCATTGCTTATCGGCTTGTTTGTACAGGGCGGCCAGCTGACCGACCTGGAGCGCAACGCCGTGGCTCCGTGGTTCGGCACGGTCCGCTGGCTGCTGCCATTCGTGCTGTTGCTGCTCGGCTACTACCTGGAGCGCGCTCAGGGCCAGCACTGGGATTGGGAACTGACGATCCTGGGCTCCACCACCGCCTATGGGTCGCTGCTGGGGCTGGTTGGGCTGGTTGAGCCGAAGCGGGCCGGGATCATTGGCCGCGCCGTGGGCGACTTCCTGAAGCCGCTGCTAACCCAGCCGGGTGCGGGCTTGATTCTCACCGTTCTGATGGTTGCCGGGCTGCTCCTGGCTCTCGACATGTCGCTGCCGGCGGTCATGGCGCCGATCGGCCGGCTCGTCTCAAGGGCGGTTACGGCGCTGTTCCGCCCCGCTTCGGAGGCTGCGGGCGGCGCGGAGGCTGCCCTGAACGGCGGTAGCAACGGCGCGGGCAGTGCTGCCGCGGGGGCCGCGGGCTCTGCGCGAGCCGAGCGGTCCGAGAAGGCCGGCAGGGATGCGGCCCCGGCCGCCACCGATTCCCGAGGCCGATTTGGAAACGACCGCATCCCAGTGGCAAGCCCAAATCCAGGGCCTGTGTCGCAGACCTTCGCGCCGCCGGTATCGGCCAACGCGACAACCCGCGACGGCGGGCCCCTGCGTCAGAACGGACCGATCCGCGAGGGGCCGTCAATCCGAGATGGAGTCCCGATCCGCGGCCAGCGCCTCCCGAGTGACGCCCCCGCCCAGTCCAAGCTGAATGGCCTGCTGGCCGCCGCAGAGAAGCCGCGGCCGGAGTACCACCTGCCGCCCCTGGCCCTGCTCGAGGATATCGCGCCACGCCACGGCGACAGTACGATGGATCACAGGCGCAACGCCGCGATCATCGAGGCCAAGCTGGCCAGCTTCAACATTCCTGCCCGCGTGGCAGTCTGGAATGCTGGTCCGGTGGTCACTCAGTACGAAGTCGAGCCGTCGCCGGAGATCAAGGTCTCCCGCATCGAGGCCCTCTCCGACGACCTGGCCATGGCCCTGGCAGCGCCAACGATTCGCATCGAAGCGCCGATCCCAGGCAAGAGCGTCGTCGGGATCGAAATCCCTAACAAGGACCCCAATATCGTCCAGCTCCGGAGGATCCTCGAGGAGGTCGACCTCAGGGCCTCGAAGCTCACCTTCGCCCTCGGTCGAGACGTAGCCGGACATGCTCGTGCGGCCAACCTGGCGAAGATGCCGCACCTGCTGATCGCCGGCGCCACCGGCTCGGGCAAGAGCGTCATGGTCAACGCCTTGATCACGAGTCTTCTGTGCAATGCCGCGCCTGACGAGGTCCGGCTCATCCTCATGGACCTCAAGCGCGTCGAGCTCTCGTCCTACAACGGCCTGCCTCACCTGATGATTCCTGTGATTACGGAGCCTGAGCGGGCCAAGGCCGCGCTCAAGTGGGCCGTGAACGAGATGGAGAACCGCTACCGCCGGTTTGCCGGGGCGAATGCGCGCAACCTGGCCGGGTACAACGAGACCAGGGCAGATCCGGCCGACCGGATCTCATATCTGGTGATCATCATCGACGAGCTGGCTGACCTGATGATGCGCGAGGGCAAGAATGTCGAGGAACCGATCGTGCGGCTGGCTCAGAAGGCCAGAGCGACCGGCATCCACATGGTTCTGGCGACACAGCGGCCCTCAGTCAACGTCGTCACTGGCCTGATCAAGGCCAACTTCCCAAGCCGTATCGCCTTCGCCATGGCTTCTCAGATCGATTCGCGCACGATCCTCGACATGCCCGGCGCCGAGGACCTCATCGGCCGCGGCGACATGCTCTTCCAGCCGGCGGACCTGCCGCGACCCGTCCGCCTGCAGGGTGTATTCGTCTCCGACAAGGAAATTGCAAACATCACCGAGCATTGGCGGTCGGAGGCCGAGCCCCACTACGACATGGCCATCATCGAGACGGGCGAGGAGTCGGGGTCCGTGGATGCTGTCCCCGACGAGGAAGTCGACCGCCTCATGCTTGACGCGGTGGGTGTCATCCAGGAGTACGATCGGGCATCCGCGTCGCTCCTCCAGCGGCGCCTCAAGATCGGCTACGCCCGCGCCGCCCGGATCATCGACCAGCTCGAGGCTCGGGGCTACATCGGACCGTTTGAGGGATCGAATGCGCGGCAGGTCCTGCGCCGAGACATAGCGCCGTCCAAACCCGCGGTGGGATACGGCGAGGTTGACGAATGACGGGCAGTTTCCCCACGCGACGACCGCGCCGCACAATTGGCCACAGGGGCGTGGCTGGATCCGAGCGGGGCGGCCACTCTGCAGTGGGGGAACAGCTGCGCGACGCGCGTGCCAGCAAGGGACTTGACCTGTTCCGCGTCGAACGCGATACGAAGATCCGGGCGAAGTACCTGGCTGCGCTCGAGGACGGGGAATTCGCCGATCTGCCTGGTGACGTCTACACCCGAGGCTTTATACGCAATTACGCCACATATCTGGGGCTCGATGCCGACGAGGTAGAGGAGGACTGGCGGCGAGAGGTCGGCAGGACGGAGCCAGTTCGGGAGACGGCGTTCGTTGGTCCGCGGCCGCTGACCATTCGCCGCGGGATGGTCTTCCAACGCAGCCACCTGGCAATCGTCGGAGTAGTCGCCATCGTGGCCCTGGTTGGAATCTATTTCGGATACCAGGTCACGCGCTTCCTGTCGTACCCGACACTGGGCGTCAGCTCGCCGAATGCAGCCTCGATCACCGTCCCGATTGGGACAACTGCCTGGAAGCTGACTGGGGCGGCCACGCCGGGCGCCACGATATCGATCGTGTGGGACACCCAGGAGCCCACGACCACGATCGCCGACGAATCCGGCCACTGGTCTTATGCAGCGGCTGTTCATCCTGGCAAGAACCAATTCGACATCGTGGCGAAAAATCTGGACACGAACCACGCCAGCAAGACGCAGACGATCATGATTCTGGTCCCGATCGTCACCCCGGCTCCGCCATCGCCCGTGGTGGCATTTTCCTCGCCTGAGGATGGCGCCTTGGTCAAGGACGGCAATCTGACCGTGGCCGGGACAAGCACCTTGATAACCACTGTCATTCTTACGCCTGTGTACCTGGGCCCGCCGCCGGCTGCTGGTGCGACCAGTCCGCCGCCGAGTTCCTCGCCGCTCCAGACGCCGATCCTGCCCGCCTCGAGTGCGTCACCGGGGCTCTCTGTCGGACCCACCGTTGCGCCCGGGCCAGGCCCGTCCAGTACTAATACAAACGCCGACGGCACCTTCAGTTTCGCTTTGGGCCTGACGGCTGGAAGGTGGCAGCTGACCATCGCCGGGTCCAATCCGAGCGGCAGCCTGGCTCCGCCCGTGACGCGCACGATCGTGGTCCCGTACAAGGGCATCAACGTCGTCATCCAGATCAAGGGCGGCACGTCGTCGATGGCCTATTTCCACGACGGGGTGACTGATGACGACTCCGGCAGTGTGCAAACGGACGGCTGGACACGGACGATCGTCGCCACCCGGAACGTCTGCATTAACGTCAATACGCCGAGCCATGTGTATTTGATCGTAAACGGGATCTCATATGGGCCGGTTAGCACGTTCGGTGGCCGCCATGCGTACGTGGACACATCCGGGGTGCCGAAGAACGTCGAGAAGTGCTGACCCACCATGGATAGCGAGCCGCTGTCTGACCTGGCTGAGCGTCTGCAGGCCCTCTGCCTGGAACGCGGCCTGTCCGTCGCCACGGCCGAGTCGTGCACCGGCGGTCTGATCGCTAAGCTGATAACGGACGTGCCTGGGGCGAGCGCGTTCTTCCGCGGCGGGATCGTCTCGTACTCGAACTCGGCCAAGGTCCGGCTCCTGGGCGTTCGTGAAGAGGAACTGGCCGCCCACGGTGCAGTCAGCGCCCAGGTGGCGCGGTCCATGGCTATCGGCGCGCGGGCCCGGGTGGGCGTGGACCTGGCCGTCTCCGTAACCGGGGTCTCCGGTCCTGACGGCGGCAGCTCCGCCAAGCCTGTGGGGCTGACCTATGTGGCAGTTGCGGACGCCGGAGGCGCCGACGTCCGGCGGTTCGTCTGGAGCGGCGATAGGGGCGCCAATCGCGAGGCCAGCGCCCGTGCCGCCCTGGAGCTTCTGATCGACCGAGTCACCGCCAAGGGCGCCAATCCCGCCAATCCCGCCAATCCCGCCGATGCCGCTGTAGCTGGCGAGGGGTGAGCGTCGTCCGTGGTGCCGCCAATGTCGGGAGTGGCCTCGCGCCCGCCAGAGAGGCGCGGCCTATTCGCGGGGGCGAGCGGATCCACGTGGTCGGCGCCGGCGGCGCCGGCGCCAGCGCGGCGGTGCTGCTGGCCCACCACGCCGGCGCCGCCGTGAGTGGTTGCGACTCGGGCGGGCCGTCGCCGTACACGCCGCCCATCGAGGCCGCCGGCATTCATCTCGATTGGAGCCACGACGCGAGCCACGTGACTGTGGGCAGGCCCGATCGGCTGGCGGTGACAAAGGCCCTGACCGCGATCGAGCCGGACCATTCGGAACTTGCCGCTGCCCGTCGCGCTGGCGTGGCGGTCGAGCCCTGGCAACAAGTTATCGCCGACGCGGCCGTGGGTAGGACGCTGGTGGGCGTTGCCGGGACACACGGCAAGAGCACGACCTCGGGCTGGCTGGTCCACGTCCTGGTCGGGGCGGGCCTAGATCCTTCGGCGTTCGTCGGCGCTCTGCTGCCGAGTTCGATTACGGGCGGTCTGCCGTCGACCGCTCGAGAGGGTTCCGGTAGGCCATTTGTGGTTGAGGCCGACGAGTACGCCGGGAACTTCGACGCCTACCGGCCGGACGTGGCGGTGCTGACTTCGGCCGAGTGGGATCACCCCGACGTCTTCGTAGACCGCGCCGCCGTGGTCGATTGCTTCGCCGCCTGGCTGGAGGGAGCTGCCCGGACCGTTGCTCGGCCCGTGCTCGTAGCCAATGTCGGCGACCCGGGCGTTGTGGAAGTCGTCGAGCGGCTGGAGTCCGAGTCGTGGCCGGGCCGAATCCTGCGAACCTGGCTGGAGCCGGGGAGCGGGGCTGGGGCGTCAAGTCTGCAACCGGCCTCGGACGAGGCCCTGATCGGGTCGATCGTGGCGGCTGACTCGGCCGCAACCACGCTTCGTATCGACGCTGGCGGGCACGTGGCGCCGTTGATCGTGCGCCTGCGTCTGGCGGGTCGCCACAATGCCTCGAACGCCCTTGGAGTGGCCATGGCGGCACTGGCGCTGGGAGTGCCGCCAGATGCCCTCGCCGCGAATCTCGCCAGCTTCGTGGGCGTGGGCCGGCGCCTGGAGCGAAAGGGCGAGGGCAGAGGCGTCGTCGTGTACGACGATTACGGCCATCATCCGACCGCCATTCGCGAAACCCTGGCGGCGCTCCGCCAACTGGAGCCGGGCCGGCGCATCTGGGCCGTTTACGAGCCGCTGACCTACCACCGCACAGCGGCCATGATCGATGAGTTTGCCGAGGTCCTGGCCACGGCCGACGCCGTCGCCATCGCCGACATTTGGGCCAGTCGCGACCCTGACACGACGATAACCTCGGCCGCCGCCCTGGCTGAGGCGACCGCCCGCCGCAGGCCCGGCCTGATGGCGGCAGCTCCGGGTTCGGTCGAGGCCACGGCAACCTGGCTGGCCAGAGAGGTGAAGGCCGGTGACGCCGTGCTGGTCATGGGCGGCGGCAAGAGCTATCGAATCGCCGAGCTGCTCGTCGCGGCCCTTCGGGATAACGATCGTGCCCCTTAAGTTGGCCCGAGTGCGGCACAATTCGATGACTTGGCTTGAATCCCCGCCGTCGAGCCTCGGGCGCGGCGCGGGTAGGTGCAGGAGACGGGAGGGTAAATGGCAGGCGAATCCTCATTCGACGTAGTCAGCGACTTCGATGATCAGGAGATGCGCAACGCCTTGGACCAGGTCCAGCGCGAGGTGCAGCAGCGCTACGACTTCAAGGGCGTGACGTACGAGCTCACCCCCTCCAAGACCGAACTCGTGCTGCTGACGGACGATGAGTACCGGGCGAAGGCGATCCGCGAGCTGATCGAGTCGAAGGCGGTCAGGCGCGGGCTGTCCTTGAAGGTCTTCGACTGGGGCAAAATCGAACCGGCTGGCGGAAACAAGGTCCGGCAGCACATCACTCTGCGTCGAGGTCTCGACGAGGACATGGCGCGGAAGCTGAGCAAGTTGATCAGGGAAGAGTTCCCCAAATCCAAGCCCCAGATTCAAGGCGATGCCATCCGCGTTTTCGGCAAGAGTAGAGACGACCTTCAGCGGGTCATCACCCGACTGAAGGAACTCGATGAACCTGTGGCACTACAGTTCACGAACTACCGGTGAGACCCGCCCGGTATGCCGGCGCGGCGATCTGAAGGAGCTGGGCTATGTCGATGAGTGAGGAGCCAGGCGCCACCGTCACGGTCGGCGCCGCTCTGGCCGAAGGCCTGGCTCGTGCCGGCGTGAAGATCGCCTTCACGGTTCCGGGCGAGAGCGTGCTGGGTCTGCTCGAAGGGCTGGCTGCCCGACACATCCGAGTGGTGGCCGCACGCCACGAGGCTTCGGCTGCCTTTATGGCCGAGTCCGTGGCGCAACTCACCGGACGGCCGGCGCTCTGCATTGCCACACGCGGACCGGGTGCGAGCAATCTGGCTATCGGCTTGCACGCGGCCAGGGCCGATTCGGCGCCGGTAATCGCCATCGTCGGTCAGGTTCGGCGAGATGTGCGGGGCCGCGAGGCCTTCCAGGAGATGGACCTGGTCCGGACCTTCGAGCCCATCGTCAAGTGGGCCGCCGAGATCAAGGACCCGGGCGAGGCATGGGCGATTCTCGATAGGGCAGTGGGGGTCGCTACGAAGGGCCGTCCAGGTCCCGTCCTCATCTCAGTACCCGCCGATGTCATGGATGCCCAGGTCGCCGCCCCGCCTGCCGCGGACACGAAACCTGCCGCAAGCCGCGTGGAGCACCATCCCGACCCGGATCTGGCCCTCGTCCGCAAGATCCTGCATCTCCTCACCGACGCCCGACGACCGCTGATCCTTGCCGGCGCGGGAGTCTTGCGCGCCCGCAGCACGGATGCCCTTGTTCGTTTCGCGGAGACGCTTCGCGTACCGGTGGTGGCGTCGTGGCGCCGTGGCGACGTCTTTCCCAACGACCATCCGCTCTATCTGGGCATGACCGGTAACGGTGCTCCTTCGAGCGTTCGCGCTCGCCTCGAGGAAGCCGATGCGTTGCTCGTTGTGGGGTCTCGGCTCGGCGAAATCACTACCTTCGGCTATCAACTTCCTGGCCTCGGAACTCACTGGGCCCAGATTGATTTGGAGCCGCGTGGGGTGCAGAACAGGCCTGATATCGCCATCGCCGGCGACGTGGCTGCCTTCCTGCGGGTGGCCCAGCGCGTTGTGAATCGCGCTGCCTTCGAGGCCAGCTCACTCGATCAGCGCACAGCCGCGAACGCCGCCGATCGAGCTGCCTTCGAGGAATCCTCAGTCGTAGATGCGGGGGCCTGGGACGGGCCCGGCGTCCATCCGGGTCGCGTGGTCTCCACATTGGCACGAGTCTTGCCGTCCGACGCCATCATCACAACCGACGCGGGCGATTTCGGCACGTGGGCGGCACGTGGCCTCCGGTTCCACCGCCCCGGAACGTTCATTGCCTCGACGGCCGGACCGATGGGCTATGCGCTGCCGGCCGCGATCGGTGCAGTCCTGGCGCGACCCGGGCGGTTGGGCGTGGCCCTGGCCGGCGACGGGGGCTTCGCCATGACCATGGCCGATCTCGAGACGGCCGTGAGGGAGCGGGTCCGCCTCATCGCGCTCGTCTTCGACAACGGGCGCTACGGCACGATTTGGCGCCAGCAGGATGAACGTGGCACGAACGGTGGACTGGCTACGCGGCTCGGGGCGGTCGATTTCGCGGCTGTTGCGGACGCCTGCGGGGCGCTGGGACTGACCGTCCGGACCGACGCGGAGTTCGAGCCGGCGCTGCGCCAGGCTATCGAAGCGGGCCGGCCGGCGTTGCTGCACCTCACTCTGGATCCGCGCTGGTCCACGGTCGAGGCCGGTCTGGCCGCGTTCCAGCGTGAAGCGCAGGCGGAACGAGCGGTCGCCGAGTCCGACGTGAGGGCCGAGGTGGAGCCCGATCTGGCGTTGGCAGCCGACCTCTCGGTTGGGGCCGACGTGCCGATTGAGCCCGACTTGCCACTCGCCCCCGAGCCCGACTTGCCACTCGCCCCCGAGCCCGATCCATCGCTCGCGGCGGGAGTGTAGCGCGGTCAGACCTGTGGCTGGCCCCGGCGGCGCTCCAGAACGAGCGCGTTGCGCCGCTCGTGGAGTCGCATCTCGAGGCCTACGGGGTAGATGTGCGGATTCAGCAGCCGCCTGATAGCCGGATGGAGGGCCGCGATCTGGGCACGAGCGCGATCCCGAACCTCATCGAGTGTGGGCGCCGGTCGAGTTCGCTTCCCGGACCTCATCACCGGCTCGACCATTTCCTGGGGTCGCCAGCCGCGCTCGATGGCCCGCATGTGCAACGAATCGGCCGGGTCCACGATGACATCGCCATCGGGCGGAGCCGGCAGATCCTCGTCGTAGATCATGTCGGCCCGGAATTGACCCGTATCGTCCACGAAGCGCCGAACGCCCAGCACGCCCGGAATGGAGATTTTGGCGCTGTGCTCCGAAAGCTTGATCGGGTACCGCCAGCCTCCCGGTTCGCAGATCGCAGTCAGTTTGTAGATTGCCCCCAGCGCCGGCTGGTCGTAGCAGGTGTCGAGCCTGGTCCCGACGCCCCAGATGTCGACCCGAGCCCCTTGTTCGCGGAGCGAGGCGATCGTGTGCTCGTCGAGGTCGTTGGAAGCCACGATCTTCGTGTCGCTGAAGCCTGCCTCGTCCAACATGCGGCGGGCCTCGATCGAAAGATAGGCGAGGTCGCCCGAATCGAGCCTGATGGCAGCCAGCACGCGGCCGCTGGGCTGGAGCCGCCGGCCAGTCTGAATGGCGTGAGCGACTCCTGCCAGTGATTCGTACGTGTCCACGAGCAGCGTGACGTTGTCCGGCTGGGCATCGGCGTAGGCGTCGAAGGCGCGCTGCTCGTCGTCGAAGACCTGGACCCACGAGTGGGCGTGCGTGCCCCGCACCGGGATGCCGAATAGGCGTCCTGCAAGAACATTGGAGGTAGCGGCCACGCCACCGATGTAGGCGGCGCGCGCGGCCGACAGCGCCCCGTCGGGCCCTTGCGCCCGCCGCAGGCCAAACTCCAGAATGGACCCGCCGCCGGCAGCCTCGACGATTCGGGCCGCTTTGGTCGCCACCAGCGTCTGAAATCCGACCACCGTGAGCAACATGCTCTCGACGAGCTGTGCCTGGAGGAGCGGTCCCCGGATGCGAACGAGCGGTTCGTGGGCAAAGACGACCGTGCCCTCTGGGATGGCGTCGACGTCGCAAGTGAACCGGAAGGCGGCCAGGCCATCGAGGAAGTCAGGACGGAAGAGAGAGTTGTCGCCGGTTCCGCGGAGGCTTCGCAGATGCTCGATGTCCTCTGGCTCGAAGCGCATCTGCCCGAGTATCTCCAGGGCATCATCGAGCCCCGCCGCGATGGCATAGCCACCGCCGAAGGGCAATGAGCGGAAGCTGAGCGAGAAGACGGCCTCTCGGTCCGCGACGCCGGTGGCCTGGTAGCCGGCGCCCATCGTGAGCTCGTACAGGTCGGTCAGGGTCGACAGGCTCGGGCGGTAGACGTCAGATACGCGGGACACGTCGGCCTCGTTTGGGAGGCGCAGTTTGTGGCAAGGCTGGCAGAGGGACGGCCTCCGGGACGGGATCTGACTGGGCTCCGACCCTCCTCGCTGTCGCACCGCCAATCCCGGGCTCTCTGGCTCGGGCGTCCTTGCCGGCGCGAGGAGCGTCCATCACGGTCTCCCAAATAGCCTCGAGCGTGCCGATGATCGTCGCCACGAGCACCCCCACGGTGGGATTTGAGACGGTGATCGGCTCAATCGCGTTGGGGTGGTGGCTCTCGAGCATCTTGAGGTGACCGGGGTAAATGGACTCAAGGGTGGTTCCCTCGAGCAGGGTGAGGCCGGCGTCCACCGCCCGTCCCGCCACCGCCCGCATGTCGGTGTCCGTCTGGTAGATGATGGGCTGCGGCTCTCCGCCGGCCCGGAGGGGTAGTGGCGTAGGCAGGGCAACGAGCAGGGCAGCGATGTCGGCCGTTGCCTCACGGGATAGACCTTGGCCGCGGCGGAAGATGGGGCCGCCTCCCTCGGGCCAGTTAGTCTCGATGCGGGTCCGCAGCGACAGCAGCCGAATCCGGCACGTGTCGACAGTGTCCATGCCGCGCAGCTCGACAAGTCGAGCGGCCAGGATTGCCCTCGCCGATTCCATTGGAGGCGTCTCCGACTGTTCGGGTTCGGCGGACTTCGCGGCCTCGGCGGACTGTTCGGCCTCGGCGGACTTCGCGGCTCGGTGGGAGTCGCCGGATCTGGCGGGCTGGCCCGTAGCGCTCACTTGACTCTCCTGGTATTTGCGAGCCACACCCACGTCTCGCCAGATCAGGATAGCGATCTCACGCAATGACCCTGCTTCGGCCTCCACGAGTAGCGCGGCCGGCGGTCCGTCGCGCTACACTCGACGAGGATTGCCTGGCTCCGCGGCCGGACGGGGGAATTGGGTCGCACAAGGCGCGTCCCGCGGAAGCCGGGCGCGTGAGAGATACCGATGGAACGAGCGCCCGATGATCGGGTGACACTCGCGGCGGATGGAACCGCGGTCGACGACGTCGCCACCGACGAGCCTCTCCGGGCGTTCGGCGATAGCCAGCGTGCGGACGACGCCCTGCGAGCAGCCGAGGCGCGGTATCGTCAGGCACTGGCCGCGACGGAAGCCGCACTCGCCAAAACCCAGGCCCTCTACAAGGTGAGCGGCTCGCAGGTCGCGGCAGAGAGTCTGGAGATGCTTCTCCAGCGAATTGTGGACTCCGTTGCCGAGGCCTTGCCGGCTTATCGCGTGAACCTGTTCGCGATGGACGCGGACCGGCGGCTCGCGACCGGCAACTACTGCGGGGGACCGGGCGGTGTTCTCTTGGCCGATATCGACTACGACGAGCTACTCGAGGGGCTTGGTGGCTGGGTATTGGCCCATCGCGAGGCAACGATCTCGCCCGGTGGCACCAGAGACCCGCGGGAGTCTGCGCGCGTCGACGCCCGACGGCGAGCATCCGGCCACGGCTCACTGATGGTCGCACCGATCCTGTACGGCGATCGAACCCTGGGCATCATCGTCGTCTCGAACCAGCCCGGCGGGGGCGAGTTCGACCAGGCTGACCTCGATTGGCTGTCGGCCATGGCAAGCCAGTCGGCCGTCTCCATCGAGAGTACTGCGGTTCGCGAGCAGCTTCAGGCGGCCCGGGACCAGCTGGAGGATCGGGTGGTGCAGCGGACGGCCGAACTTCGCGAAAGTGAGGAGCGCTACCGCCGCATCACCGAGACGATCACCGATTATGTCTTCATGGTCACAATCGGCGACGACGGCGACCTGACCACACACCATGGACCCGGTAGCACCGCGGTCACGGGCTACTCGCCCGCCGACTTCGCCTCGAATCCCCAACTGTGGCTCGAGATGGTCGTGCCGGAAGACCGCGACCTCGTTCTAGGTCAGGTCGACGACGTCAGGAGCAGCGTTGCGGTCAGGTCGATCGAGCATCGCATCGTGCGCAAAGATGGCGCAGTGCGATGGGTTCGCAGCACGCCGGTTCCTCACGAGGTCCAGGAGGGAGTACTCCTTGGCTGGGACGGTCTATTGCAGGACATCACGGAACGGCGGATGCTGGAGGAGCAGCTGGCCCAGGCTCAGAAGCTGCAGAGCATCGGCAGGCTCGCCGGCGGCATCGCCCACGACTTCAACAACCTCCTGACCGCGATACTCGGCAACGCCGAACTGGCCCTCTTGGATCTTGCGGACGAGCATCCAGCCCGCGAGAGCGTCAGGGAGATTGTCAAGGCTGCTGAGCGGGCGGCCAGTCTGACTCGTCAGTTGCTCGCCTTCGCCCGCAAGCAGATCATCGAGCCTGTGCCCCTCGACCTGAGTGAGGTCGTCGCGGGGGCCATTGAGATGCTGAGACGGCTGCTGAGCGAGGACGTAGAAATTACGGCCGTTCTCGACGATGGGCTGGACATCGTGATGGCCGATCCGAGTCAGATCGACCAGATACTTGTGAACCTGACGGTCAACGCGCGTGACGCAATGCGCGACGGTGGTCGGCTGGCTATTGAGACGGCCAACGAACTGGTCGGGGACGAGTACCGGCTGATCCGCCCGGAGGTGGCGCCGGGGCGATATGCGACTCTGACGGTCACAGACACGGGAACGGGCATGAGCGCGGGAGTTCTTGCCCATCTGTTCGAGCCCTTCTTCACGACTAAGCGGCAAGGTGAGGGGACCGGTCTGGGTCTGGCCACCTGTCATGGCATCGTCAAGCAAAGCGGCGGCCACATTTGGGTCCACAGCGAGCTGGGACAGGGGACCACGGTGACGATCCTCCTGCCGGCGGCGGAGGGCATCGCGCGACCGATCGGTGAAACGAGCCTCCCGCTGCCTCCGCCAACTGGCACCGAGACGGTGCTCGTCGTCGAGGACGACGCAAGCGTTCGACGGCTGGCCGTTCTGGGTCTTCGCGCCAACGGCTACACGGTCCTCGAAGCTTGCAACGCAGCCGAGGCGCTCGAGCTGGCGAGGACTCCTCAGCCCATCGACATGGTGGTTAGCGACGTCGTGATGCCGGGCATGCGCGGGCCCGAGCTGGCTGCAAAGTTGAGTCATCTGCGCCCGGAGGCCAGGCTCCTGCTCGTGTCGGGCCACACGGACACGAGCGAGGCCTTTCGCGATCGTGAGGGTCGGCCGATCCAACTCCTGCCGAAACCTTTCACCCCCGACCGCCTGGCCCGCAAGGTGCGCGAGATGCTCGACGCGGAGTAGGGGAGCGGCGCTTGGGCAGGCACGACGAGCCTCCCGGTCTGAGCTACTTCGCCGTCGGGCCTACCAGGAACACCGGATGGCGCGCGGCTTCGGCCTCGAACGCGACCAGCGGCGAGTCTGGGGCGGCATCGAAGTAGGAGCGAGTGATGCGCACCTTGGTGGCGTAGGCCTTGAGTACCGGCGCGCTTTCGGACGGACCCAGTTCGGCGATGGAGACGACCTCTGATAGATTGCCTCGGGTGAGAGTCACCCGGCCGGCCGCTCGGGCGTTGTGGACCCAGGCGACCTCCCCGTACGGAGCCACAAGCCAGCGCTTGTCGCCTACCAGCACCAGCGATACTGGAGTGGAGCGGGGTAGTCCGCTCTTGCGCCCCGTGACCGTCAGTATGTAGTTGTTGGTGGGCCCGACTCCGAGCCTGGCGAGTCGTTGCGCGATGCGATTCACGACGCGGATGCCCGCTGTCAGCCGGTAGGTTCTCGCCAACGTGATACTCCTTATGCGGGCCGAGCGGCCTTCTGAATTGTAGGAGCGACGGGCTGGCGGTCTCCAGAGTCGGCGAGTGGGCCTGCGGGTTGACGCTACAATCTGGACCCGCGAAGAACCTGGCGGTCTGGCTCGACCGCGTCCGGCCGTGAGCCAATGAAATCTCGGAGGCCAACGGCATGAACTCAGTTCCAAACGTGAAGCTCAGCAACGGCGTCGACATCCCGCAGCTCGGGTTCGGCGTCTTCCAAATCAAGGCGGAGGAGACCAGGGCGGCGACGCTCGAGGCCCTCAAGGTCGGCTACCGGCATATCGACACGGCCGAGATGTACGGCAACGAGCGCGAGGTCGCGGAGGGCATTCGAGAATCCGGCATCGCTAGGGCCGAAGTTTTCGTGACGAGCAAGCTCAACAACGGCTTCCACGCCCAGGACGACGCTCTCGCGGCGTTCGACCGATCCCTCGAGGCCATGAAGTTCGACTATCTCGATCTCTTCCTGATCCACTGGCCGCTGCCGGCGGTGGGCGATTTCGTGCAGACATGGAAGGCGCTCGAGGAGATCCATCGCTCCGGCCGCGTCCGAGCCATAGGCGTCTCGAACTTCCAGGTGCACCATCTCGAACGCCTGGCCTTGGAGACCACAATCGTTCCCGCGGTCAATCAGATCGAGATCCACCCGTACTTCACCCAGGACGACCTTCGAGCGTTTGACAGGGAGCATGGGATTGCCACGGAAGCGTGGTCGCCGCTCGCGCAAGGGCAGGTGCTAGACGATCCGACCATCGTCCGCGTAGCCAAGCGGCTGAGCCGAACGCCGGCACAGGTCACCCTTCGCTGGCACATCCAGCGGGGCGACATCGTTTTCCCGAAATCCACGACCCCCGAGCGAATCGCCGAGAACTTTGCGCTCTTCGACTTCGAGCTGGCGAGCGAAGATATGGCGGCGATCACCGCCCTCCATCGCAACGGCCGACGCGGCCCGAACCCGGACGAGTTCAACTGGATCCCTGACCGCTGAGGCGCCTTCCAACCGAGGTTAGCCGCACCGCTGTAAAGACTGCCTCACCCGGAGTAAAGACTCCCGCCTGCCGAATGAGGAGTTCGTCCTCGCCAGATCTGTATGGCCCCCAGATGGCACGGAGACTCCGCGCCCCTAACGTCGTCAGTACGCATTGATCCGCGGATAAGCGGACAAGCAGACGACGAAAGGATCGGCCGACGATGGATGCGACGACTTCATATCGACTGGCGAAGGCACGAATGGCCGAACTCCAAGCCGAAGCGGCCGGTTCCCGGCTGGCAGCGGCAGGGGCGAGGGCGCAGAAGCTGCGACGCGAGAACTGCAAGCCGAGCCTGTTTGAGCGAGTGCTCCAGCTGACCTCCGCGCGGCTCGCCCGACGCACCAGCCTATTCGCCCCTCGGTCCGGAGCCTCCGACTGCACGTGACGGCCCTAAGATGAGATTAATGAGTGGTCGAGTTGCCAGCCCTGAGCTAGTCGGACGCGAGGCCGATCTCGAGGCAATCGCACAGGCGCTCGAGCAGGCGAGAGTCGGACAGAGCCGAACTGTGCTAATTGGTGGCGAGGCCGGCATCGGCAAGTCCCGACTCCTGACCGCCGCGCTGGAGATGGCACGCGGCCAGGGTGCGATCGTCCTTCAGGGCGGCTGCGTGAGTCTGGCCGAGGGCGCCCTGCCATTCGCTCCGATCGTCGAGGCCATCCGGCCGCTCCTGGCCGATGCTCGGTCGGCCGATTCGGGCGGGGCGGATCGCGGCACCATCGATGACGCGCTGCTGGGACTAGCCGCGGAGTTGGGGCTTCTGGCGAGACACAGGTCCGCTGATGCAGCCGCGGAATTGCATCCGGATTGGGCTCGCAGCCAGCTGTACGAGACGTTCCTGGGCCTGCTGCGTAGGCTTGCCGTGGATTCGCCCGTTGTCCTCGCGGTGGAGGATCTCCACTGGGGCGACGACTCGACCAGGGAGTTGCTTGCCTTCCTGGTGCGCAATGCTCGATCCGAGCGGCTGCTGCTTCTGATCACATTTCGGAGCGACGAGCTGCACCGACGGCATCCTCTGTTGTTGTGGCTTGGCGAGGCCAACCGGTCTCCCGGGGTTGAGCGCATCGAACTGGGCCGTCTGGAGCGTCCCGCTCTGGCACGCCAGCTGAGTGGCATCCTGGGGCGCTGGCCGGAACCTGCGTTGATCGAGTCGATCTTCCTTAGGTCCGAAGGCAACCCATTCTTCGCCGAAGAGCTCGTTGCGGCCGGGGTCGAAACCGGACCGCTGCCGCCCACGCTGCGCGAGGTTCTGGCGGCTCGATTGGCCCATGTTTCGGAGCCCACCCTGCGCCTGCTCGGGGTCGCAGCAGTCGTCGGGCGGCGCGTGGACCACGGCCTTCTCGCCAGAGTCTCCGAGCTGTCGGAGAGGGAACTGGACGATGCCATCGGAGAAGCTCTCTCCACCCAGTTGCTCACTGTGGACGAGCAGGCACCCACGGAACGCTACGCCTTCAGACATGCGTTGCTCGCCGAAGCCGCGGCAGTGACCGTCCTACCCGGCCGGCGACGCCGGCTCCACGCCGCAATCGCCCAAGCCCTGTCCGAATCCAACGGCCTGCGGGGCGCCGAAGAAGCCGGCCATCTGGGCGAGATCGCCCACCACTGGTTCGAAGCTCGAGAGCTAGACCACGCGTTCAGTTCTTCGCTGCGGGCAGGTGACGCGGCCCAGGCTTCCGGGGCGTATGCCGAGGCGTTGCGCCAGTACGAGAGAACCGCGGAGCTGTGGGACATCGTCCCCGCGCGAGCCGAAGAGACGGAAATCGATCGGCTAGAGCTCCTGAGGCGGACGGCCCACTGCGCACAGCTCAGCGGCGAATACGGGCGGGCGATACAGCTGCTCCGCGAAGCTGTGGAACAGGCGCGAGCAAGGGGCGAGCCGATCCTCGAGGGCCTGCTCTACGAACGACTCGGGCGATCGCTTTGGACATCGGCCGATTTCGCTGGCTCCGAAGCCGCCTACGTTCGCGCGCTGGAGCTGGTGCCGGAGCAGCCTCCCTCAGCCGACCGGGCAAGGGTGCTAGCGGGCTACGCCCAGGTGTTGATGCTGGCCGGTCGTCACAAGGAGTCGCTCGAGGTGGGCCGGCGGGCGCTAGACCTGGCTCGTGAAACCGGCTCGCGGCAGGTGGAGGGCCACGCCCTGTGCACCATCGGCGTGGCCTTTGCCTACGTCAACGACCCTGATGTCGGGGCGGACATGATCCGCGAGGCCATCGTCATCGGCGAGCAGATTCAGAACCTCGACGACATCGCCCGAGGCTACGTTTGCCTGTCGTCAACGCTCGACATTGCCGGCCACGGTGAGGAGGCCACGACGGTTGCTTTCGAGGGATCGCGGCGGCTGCGCGATCTCGGCATGGGCGCGACCTACGGGTCGTTCATCGAAATGAACGCTGCGGACGGGTTGACGGTGCTCGGTCGCTGGGACGAGGCGCTCGAGCTGGTACTCAAGGTGCAGCCCATCGCTCGCGGCACGAGCCGCGTATTCGCCACTCAGCAACTGGCCCACCTGCTCACTCTCCGCGGCGAATTCGAGTCCGCCGCTCGGGCGCTTACCGAAATCTCACAGCTCATGGGGCACGGAATAGAGGCGCAGTTCAACGGGCCGATTGCCGCCACCCAAATTGACCTGGCCACGCTGATAGGGGACACGGCGGGCGGTCGGAAGGTGGCCGACCGGGTACTGCCGATGCTGGCCCAGACCGAGGACCGCGGTTTGCTAGGTCGAGCGCTGGCTGCGGCGCTGCGGCTCGAGGTTGGCACCGCGGAGCGTGCCCGGGCGGCCAGGGACTCCAGGTCGCTGGACGAGGCTGTCGCTCGGGCCAACGCCGCCCTGGAGTCCATTCGCCGCCTCGCGGACGACCTATCGCCGGGCTCGATTCTTGACGTAATCGAGCGGACGATCACGTTTGCCGAGGCCGAAGCATCGCGTCTGCAGTCGGCGTCGGATCCTGCGATATGGCGAAGATCTCTCGAGATGGCACGTGCCGGCGGCCCCGCCTACGACGCCACCTACGCCGCGTATCGTTTGGCCGAAGCTCTCTTGTCTGGGCGCGGTGCGCGGGACGAGGCGGTGTCGCTTCTGACTGACGCACACGCGAGCGCATCTCGACTCGGCGCCCGCCCGCTCCGGGAGGCCATCGAGGGGCTGGCGGCGCGGGCACGCGTCCCGCTGCGATCCGAGGAAGCGGCCGAGGTCCACGAGAGTGGGGGAGGGGTTGCGACCCCATCCGCCGAGGGACTGGCCGCCTACGGCCTGAGCGACCGTGAAACCGAGGTCTTGCGCCTACTCACCGCCGGCCGAACAAACCGTGAAATCAGCAAAGCCCTGTTCATCAGCGAGAGTACGGCCGGCGTCCATGTGTCACACATCCTGACCAAGTTCGGCGTCGCCGGCCGCGTTGAAGCGGCCACCATCGCCGCCCGCCTGGGCCTCACAGCCTGAACGGGCCAATCTCGTCCTGCCTCAGGGGCCGCCGGCCGAACGCCATGCAGCGGGCTGCGCGACAGGCGTCGGCGATGAGCGCAAACTAGTCACCCCAGTCGGCGGAGATGCCGGGTGTTCCAGAAGAGGTCCAAATGACAAAGAGATCGAGACACGAACGCGAGCAGCGAGCGGCAGAAAATGTGCGGGCCAAGCAGATTACTCTCGAGTGGGAGCGCGCCGTTCCGCCTGAGCGCGCGGCTGCCTTCGCGCTCGAGGTAGAAGCGGCCCGCGCTCGTGGACCGCGGCCCCCCCAGCCGGACATGGCCCCCGGGACCGCCCCACACCCGCCGCGACCGGGCTACGAACCACGCCCACCCAAGAAGGAAGAGACGCGCCGCCCCAAGTACTAGGTCGGG
>JANYJI010000115.1 GCA_025358525.1 Chloroflexota bacterium
GCAATCGCACCATGCGGCGCGATGTGTTCCTCCGTCCTGGCTGCGAGCGCGGCACCGCTAGGGCTAATGGCGCCGACACACCGCGACACCGTACAGCAGACCCGGCACCTTTGCATATTCAGCATCCGCTTCGGTTACCGACACCTGGCCGGTCCTTAGCTAGACGCCAGCCCCACACTCCGATCCGAGTGGCGATGCAGTTCGGGCCAACGGTGACATCGGCTCAGATCTTGATCCCAAGCCAAAATTGCGGTACCGCTTGCCGTTGGGCGGCATTCGTCGGCGGACGTCATCCCTCCGGGTCCTGGCCACCCAGCCGTGCCCGTTTCAGGTCCACATCAGGTGTTGGCCAAGCTCGTCCTCAGGAGTATGCTGGCCCCTGACGCAGATTGCCTCGTTAGTCGTCGGTTGAGGAGACTTCGGTGACCCATGGGCCGGATTTTCTATTGGGGCTGTGCACTGTTATTGGTGCCGTCGCGGGACTAGCGATCGGCTTCTACACGGGCTGGCTCTTTCCGCTTGGGGCAGCCGGCTTGGCCGTGGGTCTTGGCGTCGGCGCAAAGCTCAACCCCGAAGATGACGGACGCCAGCACCACTGACGCTGGACGCCTGGCCCGACCGCCTGGTCCGAGCTCAAACAGGTCGGACTGGGGTCGAACGACCCAGCCCGAGGCCTACACTGGCTCGGTCAGGAGGGCTGCCGAGATTAGACTGATCCTGGCTCTTGTGCTGGCCGCCGGGCTGGCGGCGGCGTGTTCATGGCCAGAACAGGAAACCGTCTATCCGCTTCCATCGGCCCCGATCACCATCAAGCTTGCAACCCAAGCAGGTGCGAGCTCGACGGCATGCCCGCCAAACGACCTCGCGCCGGTCAAGGTCGACTGGGACGCGACCCACCGCGGCCTTTCGATGGGAGGCGAGAAGCTCATCTGGCCACGTGGATTCGCGGCTCGCCTTCTCCCGAGCGGTTGGCTGGAGATTCTGGCTCCAAATGGAACCGTCGTCGCCCGCGATGGCGACACGATCAAGCTCGGCGGAGCCGACTACATGCACGTCTGCCGGGTGCAATCGGTGGAGTACTAGTCGGCGGTCCAGGAGCCTTCGAGGGCCAGCAGTCGGCGTTTGATGCCAAGAGCGGCCTGGCAATCGGCAAACGTTGAGCCACCGTAGCCGCCGAGCGTCCCGCCCGCGCCGATGATGCGGTGGCAGGGGATGAGGATGGGGACCGGGTTGCGACCCATGGCGCTGCCAACGGCCTGGGCTGCGCCGGGCCGCCCGATCCGCCCGGCCAACTCGCCGTAGCTTGCGGTCTCGCCGAACTGGAGCCGGGCCGCCCCCGCAAGCACGAGCTGGTCCCAATCGGAGACCCGCAGGTCTATCGGCACGTCAAAGCACTGCCGTTCACCTGCGAGGAACTCCCGTATCTGGCGCGTTGCCGCGTCGAGGGACGCCCGCCACCCCACAGGAACGTCGCCGTCTTCCACGGGGACCACGGCGCCGTGGAGCCATCGCGCCAACCCGTCCACGAGCCGGCGTCTCGATGTCCAGCCGACGGCCACGATACCCGTCGCGGTCGTGGCCACGTGGAGCGAACCCCACGGCGCCGGGCAGGTGTTGAATGCGGCGACGGGAGCGTCGCCAAAGGCGGGCATGGCCTGAGTTTGCCCCGCGCAGCGGCGACTTGCTCGCCGGCGGCAGACCTCGCGCCGCTCCGCCCAGCGGTCGCGCCCCGCGGTCCGCGGGTGGGCCGGGCTTGTGGGGTGCATGATCAAGGCCATGGAACCGATCGTGTTCGCCCTGGGCGCGCTTCTCCTTGTTCTGGTGGTCTGGGATCTGTTCCAGACGATCGTCGTCCCGCGCCCCACGCGAGGCTGGTTCCGAATCAGTCGATACCTGGTCCGTGGCTCCTGGCGAGTCACTCGGGCTGTCGGCGGCGGCAGCACCGGCGGGTCACACGACACGCTGCTCGGCCTGTTTGCGCCGTTCGCGACTCTGGCCCTGCTGGTCGTGTGGTTGGGAACGCTGATCCTCGGCTATGGGCTGATCTTGTTTGCGATTCGTGACCAGCTGACACCTAGCCCGCATGACCTGGGCAGCACGCTGTACTTCGCGGCCGGCTCCGTTCTGACGCTGGGATCCGATGAGATAGTTGCCGCGGGCCCGGCGGCTCGAGTCGTGGTGGTGATCGCTGCGGCCAGCGGTCTAGGGGTGGTGGCGCTCGTCGTCACGTACCTGTTCTCGCTATACGGGTCGTATCAGCGGCGAGAGGTCCAGGTCGTGACCCTGCAGGCTGCCGCGGGAGCGCCTCCATCCGCGGTGGCGCTCCTCGAAACGTATGCTCGGCTGGATCTCACTGGTCGCCTGCCGGATCTCTTCGCCGAATGGGAGCGATGGGCGGCCGAGGTTCTCGATACGCACGTCGCTTATCCGTTGCTGGGGTTCTTCAGGTCCAGCCACGACAACCTCTCCTGGATAAGCGCCCTGGGCACCGTCCTGGACGCGGCGAGCCTGATCCTGACGACGATCGAAGGCGTGCCTCGGGGTGAGGCCGAACTCTTCCGGCGGGTCGGCTTCCACCTCGCGGAGGACATAACCAACTTCGGCTTTCGGGCCGAAGTGGCGACCGCCACCGCGACGGCCGGAGCCCGGTCCGGGCTGGATCGAGGCGCCTTCGACGAAGCCTGTCTTCGTCTGGCCGAAGCGGGGTACGTCCTGGCTCGCGGCGATCAAGCCTGGCAGGCGTTTGAGGAAGCGCGGGCTGCGTATGCTGGCCGCTTGGAGGCCATGGCCGCCTACTGGGCCACGCCCACCAAT
>JANYJI010000142.1 GCA_025358525.1 Chloroflexota bacterium
CAGCCAGCCGGCAGCGGCGTCGTGGTTGGAGCCGTGGCCGGACTCGTTGCCGAGCGACCACAGGATCACCGACGCGTGGTTCTTGTCGCGGCGAACCATCCGCGAGACGCGGTCCACCCAGGCGGCCAGGTAGCGCGGATCATCGCAAACCCGATCGATGAAGGCGTGCGACTCAATGTCAGCCTCGGCGATCACGTACAGGCCCAGCTCATCGCACAGGTCAAGGAAAGCTGGGTCGTTGGGGTAGTGCGACGTCCGGACCGCGTTGAAGCCGAACTGCTTCATGGCGATGACGTCGGCTCGCATGGAGGCGACCGAGACCACACGGCCGGTGAACTGATCGAAGTCGTGACGGTTCACGCCGCGGAGCAAGACCCGAGCGCCGTTAATCAACAGGTCCAGACCGCGAATCTCCACCCGGCGGAACCCAACGCGCAACTCCACCTGCTCGACGGACTCGCCGGCCGGGGACCGCAGCACAACAGTCAGCGGGTACAGGTTGGGCTGTTCGGCGGACCACGCCGCCACATCTGGGATTTCCGTTGTCAGGCGGACGCGGCCGTCGACGGGCGGTCGCAGCTGATCGGCCAGGGCCGCCCAATCCGCCTCCTCCTCTGGCGTGAGGTCCACGCCGGAGACGAGTCGGGCCACGAGGTCGAAGCGGTGGCGGCTCAGCGGCTCCGAATCGGCCCGAACGACCCGCGGTCCAGGCTTGAGGCCGGCGAACGGCACGGCGGCCGAGAGGCTCGCGATCTCGCCCAATCGCGCCTCGACCGTCCAATCGGCCTCGTGCGGTAAGCCGTCGAAATCAATCTCGGCCGAGATCTCCAACGTCCCAGTCCGCAGATCGTCCGTCAGGCCGGCGTCCACCCGAACATCGGCCAGATGGACACGCGCCGTGGCGTATAGGAACACCGAGCGGGTGATCCCGCCGTGCCACCACTGGTCCTGATCCTCGATGAAGCTTGCATCGGACCACTTCACCACCCGCAAGCGGATGATGTTGGGGCCTGGCTTCAAGTACCTGGTGAGGTCGAATTCAGAGGCCAAGTGCGAGTCCTTGCCGATGCCTACGTCGTGGCCGTTGACCACCACGATCAGCACGCTTTCCGCGGCGCCGACGTGCAGGACGATGCGCCGCCCGGCCAGCCAGGACTCGGGAAGCGCCACCTCGCGCTCATACACGCCGGTCGGGTTCCGCTCAGGCGGAAGCGGCGGATCCCCTGGGAATGGCATCTGGACGTTGGTGTAGTGGGGCAGATCTTGGAAGCCCTGCATCGTCCAGCAGCCCGGGACGTCGACTTCCGCCCAGTTGTCCGTGACCATGGCGTCAGGATTCGGCAGTAGCTGGAAGCGCCAGCGGCCGTCCAATTCGATCCGGTCGTGGTGGGGCACGCTGTGCATCGGCAGGCGGTGCAGAGCAGTCAGCTCGGGCTCGGTCCAGGGACGAGATGTCATCGGGCGGCCCCTCCGCCTACACCGCTTCGAGGTCGAAGAGGCGGGCCGCGAAGTCCCCTGCCCCTCTCGAAACTGAGGGGTCCTCGGAATCCACGACGAGCCCGACCTGCATCAGCTCGTCGCCGCCGCGGACGCCGGTCTCGGCGGTGGTAATGGCGTCGTCGCCGGCCGGCCAGACCGACACCCTATACGAGGCCACAGGATCCAGGCCGCGCAGTCTCAGCCGGGACGGGCCCTGATTCGGCCGGTTGAGAACGCGGTAGTGACCGACGACCGCCCGACGCCGGTCCTCGGAAACGGTGAGCCAGGCAGTCTCGTTGCCGTCGCCCTCGAACGGACTTCGCAGGCGTACGAAACGGCCCCGCTGGAAGAGATCGCGCCGTTCCTTGTAGAACGCGACCTGCTCGGCGACCTGACTCCGCTCGTCCTCCGTCAGGGCCGTCGGGTCCAGTTCATAGCCGAGGACGCCGAAGAAGGAGACGGCGGCGCGAGTCTGGAGAGGCGTGACTCGGCCGACCTGGTGATTCGGTACGGCCGACACGTGGGCCGACATCGAGCTGATCGGATACGCCAGCGAAGTGCCCCACTGGATCTTCAGCCGCTCGACCGCGTCGGTTTGGTCGCTGGTCCAGGCCTGGGGCGCGAAGGCGAGCATGCCCGGATCGAAGCGCCCGCCGCCGCTTGCGCACGACTCGAAAAGGACTTGCGGAAAGGCCCGCGTCAGCCGCTCGAAAAGGTCGTACATACCCAGGATGTAGCGATGGAAGAACTCGCCCTGGCG
>JANYJI010000173.1 GCA_025358525.1 Chloroflexota bacterium
GAGATCGATGCTGCGATCGCCCGCAATGCCGACACGGAGATCCTGTTCGATCGCCCGTACCTCGACAACAAGGTCGTCCAGCGCTGCCTGCTCATGACCACCGATCCGGGCGACCTCGTCCTCGATCCGACTTGCGGCTCCGGCACCACCGCCTACGTCGCCGAGCAGTGGGGTCGGCGCTGGATCACGATCGACACCAGCCGGGTCGCGCTCGCGCTTGCTCGGACGCGGCTGATGGCGGCGAAGTACCCGTACTACCTCATGGCGGACACGCCCGAAGGCCAGCGCAGGGAGGCCCAGCTCACCGGAGTTGCGCCGTTCGGCTCGACCGAAGGCGACATCCGCAAGGGCTTCGTCTATGAGCGCGTCCCGCACGTGACCCTCAAGTCGATCGCCCAGAACCCCGAGATCCGCGAGGGCATGACCCGCGCCGAGATCGACGCCGCGATCGCCCGCAACGCCGATACCGAGATCCTGTTCGACCGCCCATATGCAGACCCCAAGGTCGTCCGCGTCGCCGGGCCGTTCACCGTCGAGAGCCTTTCGCCCCATCGTGTCGTCGCCGATGGCCCCGAGGACCTCATCGACCCGCCGGCTCCGATCGAGGACTCCGGCCGCTTCGTCGAGACGATCCTTACCAACCTCCGCTCTTCCGGCGTCGACAATCGGGTCAAGGGCGAGCGCCTGCGCTTCGAGGCGCTCGATCCGTTCCCCGGGCGCTTCCTCCAGGCCACCGGCACCTTCTGCGAGGGCGAGACCACTCGGCGCGTGGCCGTGGCGATCGGGCCGCAATACGGCACCGTCGGGCCGGACCTCGTCCGTGAGGCCGCGCTCGAGGCCGGTGGCTACTTCGACGTCCTGGTCGTGTGCGGTTTCGCCTTCGACGCCCGGGCCGACGAGGAGACCGGCAAGGCGATGCGCTTCGGCAAGCTGACCGTCCTGACCGCCCGCATGAACCCCGATCTCGCGATGGCCGAGGAGCTGCTCAAGAAGACCCGCAGCGGCAACCTGTTCACCGTCTTCGGCCAGCCCGATATCGACATCCGCCCGGCGGCCGGCGGCGTGGCCGGCGGCGTGGCCGGCGGGGCGGGGGAGCTCCAGGTCGAGATCCACGGCCTCGACGTCTACGACCCCACAACCGGCGTCGTCCGCAGCGACTCAACCGACGACATCGCCTGCTGGTTCATCGATACCGCCTATGACGACGCCCAGTTCTTCGTCCGCCACGCCTACTTCCTCGGCGCCGACGACCCCTACGACAAACTCAAGCGCGCCCTCCGCGCCGACATAGACGAAGCCGCCTGGGCCTCGCTCAACTCCACCGTCTCCCGCCCCTTCGCGCGCCCAGCCAGCGGCCGGATCGCGGTCAAGGTGATCAACCACTACGGCGACGAAATCCTGAAGGTCTACGGGGTCTGAACGGAGCCGCCGACCCGCGCCGACGCCATGAGCAGATCGTGGACGTTGGGTCGGGAGGAAGGGACCGCTTGCCTGGGTGTGGAGGCTGGTGGCAGTTACGCCCAGAAGGCTTCCGTGGCGATTGGCCTCGATCGCTTGTGTCGGAAGCGGAGCAGCCGGATAGCTAAGCTGAACCGGCTAGGCGCACTCGCTTGGGAACCATGCCGATCGGAACCGTCAATCAACAGCCTGACTCTGAACCTTTTGAGAGTGGATGGACGACGCTATCCCTTGCTCTTGCCCACCGTGTAATCGAGGCACGCAGCAATCTCTGCCGTGTCTAGGGTCGTCCCGGGCTTGGCCTTGAGCGTGATTGCAATCCGATCCTCGGCGGGCTGGACCTCCATCGACGCGACCTTCAGATACTCGTCGGTCGGGCACGAGCAGCGGCCCTGCTGGCACTCGCCGAAGGCCTCGAGAAGCTCTTCTTGGCGACCGGCAACCTCCGTCAGCTCGATGGCGACCGAGGAGCCGTCCGCGTTGATCGTGTACTTCGTCATGTCGCGCCTCTATATGTTGGCGGCGGGCTCGCCCAAATAGCTTCGGGCCATCGTACGATCCAGCGATAGCGAGACTTAGCTGACAACAGGGGTCGCGTCCGGGAGCTGCTGGAAAAGTCCTGACGGCGTAGGCTCCTTGGCTCCGATAGATTAGGCCACCCGCTCAGCGTCTGGGCGGGGATAGGAGCGAGCGGCGAGAGCACCGCGATCGGGGCCGGAGAGAGCCAGACCCCGAGCGCCCGCGATGACGAGATCCATGACGGCCCAGGCGAGGGTGAGACAGCTCGTTTCGCCTGGGAACCGGCCGATCACCTTGGTTCGCCGCCGGACTTCTTCGAGCGAGCGCTCCAGCAGGTTCGTGGAACGGAGTCTCTTGCGCAGTGCGAGCGGATAGGCCAGATGAACGGTGAGCGCCGGCAGGTCGTCCGCGAGGCAGGCGGCGGCCGTCGGATAGTCGGCCTCGAGCTCGCCGACGATAGTCCGCAGACGAGCCTCGGCATCCGCTGGGCTCTTGGCCCCGTCAAGGGCCGCCCAGTAGGCGCGGCGGATCTTCTCGTGAAGCAACGGCCTCTTTGGCAGCTTGGCGAGGACGTTGCGCAACCGATGGACCGTGCAACGCTGGCGGTCCGCGTCGGGCCAGAGCTCGCCGATGGCGGCGATCAAACCGGGCGCCCCGTCCGACACGACCAGGAGCGGTGCGGCCAGACCGCGGGCGGCCAGACCTCGTCCGAGATCGAGCCAGTCTTCGAACCGTTCCCGGGCGCCCAGGGTGACGTCGAGGAGCACGCGCTCGCCATCGAGCGTGTAGCCCCAGGCCACAAGGATGCCCTCCTTGGGTCCGTCAGGCCGGACGGGCAGATAGATCGCGTCGAGCATCAAGCTCAACAGGCGGACATCTGCGAGGCTCTTGGCCCGAAAGGCTCGATAGCGGTCACGGAGTTCACGGCAGACGTCGGAGACGGCGGTCCGGCTGATATGGGGTAGGCCTGCC
>JANYJI010000186.1 GCA_025358525.1 Chloroflexota bacterium
TCAATGTCGACACCGGGCAACGGAATCTGTGACGCGGAGCGTTATCGAACGCCGGTCATGCTGGTCGCCGACGGGATACTCGGCCAGGCCATGGAACCGGTGGTGCTCCGACTCCGAACGCCGGAACGGCACATCTGCGACTGGGCGCTAACCGGCGCGGCCGGCCGCCCGGCCCGAATCGTCAAATCGATCGACCTGGTGCCCGAGGCGCTCGAGAAGCGCAACATGGCCTTCCAGCGCAAGTACCGCGAGATCGCCCGCAAAGAGACGCGCTGGGAGAGCTGGCAGATGGAGGACGTGGAGTTCGCAATCGTGGCTTACGGCACAGCCGCCCGAGTCGCCCGCAGCGCCATCGCCAGGGCTCGCGAGAAGGGAATCCGCGTCGGGCTCTTCCGGCCCATCACTCTCTGGCCCTTCCCCGAGCGTGAACTGGCTCGACTGAGCCGGCCCTGCGCGGCATCCTGACGGTCGAGCTGTCCTCCGGCCAGATGGTCGAGGACGTCAGATTGGCCGTCGAGGGCCGCTGCCCGGTGGCCTTCCACGGTCGAATGGGCGGCCTGGTGCCGACGCCGGACGAGGTTCTCGCCGCGCTGAGGCACTCAACGGCAAAGTGGCCCGGATGCGAGAGACGGAGCATGGCGAGCAGCCACCGGCCGCGGCGATCGCCGATCGAAGCGATCGACCCGAGGCGCCACGGTGCAGCCCGGCATTCATGCCGGTGCGGGCCAAGGAGATCGGCGATGACACTCCACGCGGCCTGGCCTGGCCGGAAGCCACGCTCGATGCCACGGCCGATGCCACGGCCGATACCGCGCCCTATACCGCGCCCTATACCACGCCCGCCCGCCTGATCTCTCGCCAGCCCGACGCCACGGCCGATGCCACGCTCCATGCCACGAACGCCCGCCTGATCTATCGCAAGCCCGATGTCCTCAACGACTGTTCCACGCGCTACTGCCCGGGCTGTGGTCACGGCGCAATTCACCGACTGCTGGCTGAGGTGTTGACCGAGCTGGATCTGCCGGCCCGCACCATCGTCGTGGCCCCGGTCGGCTGCGCGGTCTTCGCCTACGACTACCTCAACATCGATTTCGTCGAGGCGTCGAACGGCCGCGCCCCAGCCGTGGCAACGGGCATCCGCCGCGTCCGGCCTGAGGCCTTCGTCCTGACGTATCAGGGCGACGGCGACCTGGCCGCCATCGGAACGGCGGAGATCGTCCATGCCGCGGCCCGCGGATAGCGGATCACCACGATCTTCGTCAACAACGGGATCTACGGCATGACCGGCGGTCAGATGGCCCCGACAACGCTCCTCGGCCAGCGCACCACCTCATCGCCGAATGGCCGCGACGCCGCCCTCATGGGCTACCCGATCCGAATCACGGAGATGCTGGCCACGCTGCCCGGCGTCACCTACGCCGCCCGCGGCAGCATCGGCGACGCGTCGCTCATCGGCAAACTGAAGGCAATGATCCGGCGGGCTTGCCAGGTCCAGATCGACGCCGGCGGCTTCTCCATTGTGGAGGCGCTCTCCAACTGCCCGGTCGGCTGGGCCATGACGCCGCAGGAATCGCTGGAACACCTGAAGGGCCCGGTCGTGGAGGCGTATCCGCTCGGCGCGATCGTCGATCGGGGTTCGTCGGGCGCGTCTTCCGCGTCGGGCGCGTCGGCGGGCGCAGCCTCCTCCGCCACTGAATCGGGGACCTGAGATGCAGCACTCCGTCGTCTTTGCCGGCTTCGGCGGCCGGGTCTCCTCTTCGCAGGCCAAGTCCTGGCCCGGGCCGCAATCAAGGATGGCCTCGAAGTCTTCTGGATTCCATCATACGGGCCCGAAATGCGAGGCGGCACCGCCTCCTGCACGGTCATCATCGGCGACTCCCCCATCGGCTCGCCGATCGTGGACCGCTTCGACGCCGCCGTCGTCATGAACCTGCCGTCAATGCGCAAGTTCGCACCGCAAGTTGCGCCGGGCGGTCTGCTGCTGATGAATACTTCGTTGCTCGGCGACGACAAGGGCGGCCGCGACGACATCGAGGAACTGCGCCTGCGCTGTACGAGTTGGCCGCGAGGGGCGGCGACGACAACCTCGTCAGCATCGCGGCCCTCGGCGCGCTGGTGGCGCGGGCCGGCTGGGTCACGCCCGAATCGGTTCGAGCCGCTCTGCGCGAGATGGCCAGCAAGAAGCGCCCCGAAATCGTCCAGGCAGACCCGGAAGTCTTCGCGGCAGGCCTCGAAGCAGGCCAGATCGAAGCTGCCGCGTTGTCCCGAGCGGCCGGTCAAAGGTGGGTGCTCAGCGGCGGCCGGTCACAGACTGCCCATGGACGGCGTCTGTGAAACGGCTCGTCTCGCGCCGTTTCTGTGCGGCGGGCGGGCAGATCGTGCATTCAGGGCGGTGCAAGCGGGCCAGCGTGCACCTGATGCACACATCGGACCCCTCGACGCTCGCGAGGGCGCCCGCCGCGCCCGTTCGGTGCATGCCGTGCACTGTTTCGACGCAGGCAGTCTTGGCGAACAAGAACCGTGTACCTCATGCACAAGACCGACGAAGTGGCTGTCACTCCCAGTGCGGACTCGTCGCACGCATGCATCTGCTGCACCCGAGGCAGCCCGGCAGACCGCGATGGCAGCTGTCGTGCATCCGATGCACATGAACGATCGCCACGCCGCCACGCCGGCCAGCCTCGGCCGCCACGCCGCCTCGGCCGCCACGCTCCCCAGCCGCGGGCGCCACGCCGCCGGGCGCCGCCACGCCGCCACGCCGCCACGCCGCCACGCCGCCCCACCACGCAGCCACGCCGCCACGAATCAGAACCGGGGCCCCTTGCGAGGCCCCGGTTCGTCAGTGACGGTGCGATAAGCGGAGTGACCGCCGCAGCCTAGATGATGCCGGCCATCTCCTGGAGCGTCTGCCAGTTCTGGAGGCGATCCTCCTGCGAGTGCTGCAACTCGACGGAGGCATTGCCCTCCTTGTCGAAGTGCTGGCCGAAGCGACCCTCAGTCCTGGCAAAAGAGATGAAGTCGAACGTCGTGCCGTCGGGGCTCTTCGTCCAGTCTTCCTTGACCGCGGGATTGCCCTGCAGCGAAAGGCGCTCGGAGAGCTTGGTGCCGCGGCGCGGATCGTAGGTGAAGAGCGGGAAGGCGCGCGAGTCGACCGCCAGCTTGGCCTGTCGGCTGGCGGCGTCGTCCGCAATTCCGTGCTCGGGCATGCAGGGCGTGTAGGCGATGATGACGGCCGCACCCGGATAGGAGTTGGCCTCCATGACCGCCTTGTAGAGATGGTTCAGATTGGAGGCTGCGACCTGGGCGATGTAGGCGTCGCCGTGGGCGACCAGGATCCGGCCCAGCTCCTTGCGCTTCTCCTGCTTGCCATGCTCGACCTTGCCGTATGCCGCCAGCTTGGCGACCTGGCTGGTGAAGGACGCCGTCGAAGCCTGACCGCCGGTGTTCGAGTAGGCACCGGTGTCCAGGACCAGGACCTTGACGTCCATGCCCGAAGCCACGAGACGCGACAGCGACTGGAAGCCGATGTCATACATGGCACCGTCGCCGCCGAAGGCCCAGATGCGTCGATCCTGGTGGCCCGCTTGGTCCCAGCGCAACCGGATGCCCATGGCATCGGCCGGCCCGTTCTCGAAGAGCGAGTTGGTCCACGGAACGGTGAACGGGTTATACGGGTAGGTGCTGGAGAAAACTGAGTTGCAGCCGGTTTCGGCGACGATGCCCATGCTCTGCGGTCCGTAGACCTGGAGCGTGGCGGCCATGACCATGCGTACGACCGTGGCTTCGCCGCAACCGGAACAGGAGCCGCCGCCGCCGACGAAGCCAAAGGCGCTCTCGCCGAGCATCAGGTCCGCGAGGGCCTTCTCGTTGCGATACTCAACCGGGGTCGGTGGCAGGGACTTGTAGAACGCCATGTCGCGACCGTAGCGATCGAGCGTGCCTTCGCCGCTGGTCTCGCTGTCGAGTTTCTCGGTCATGCTCAGGGCGTCGTGGCCCTGAACCACGCATACGTCCACGCACTCGGCGCAGCCCTTGCAGTGGGCCGGGTCGATGAAGAGGCCGAAGTCGGCCCCTTCGATACCCTTCTTGGCGGGCACGTCGCCGTACTTGGCCGTGTGGACGAAGTGCGACCGGGCAGTCGTCTCGGCCAGCTTCGGGTTCGGCTGGGAGGCGGCGAACGACTCGATCGCCTTGGCCAGCGAGCCTTTGGGCTGGGCCGTGGCCATGATGGCGCTGTCGGGGCAGGCACTGACGCAGGCCATGCAGCCGACGCACTTCTCGGCGGCGAGGGCCGGGATCAGCGGGGAGAGGTTGCTGAAGTCGCGGGTCCTGGCCGTCGCCGGGCCCATGAGGCTGCGCCCCACGTTCTCGTCGGCCGGAAGCTCAACGTCGGCCACGCCGCGGCGGTAGGCATCGATGACGGACGTGTTGAAGTCTTCGATGTACGCCTGGACGTCGAAACGCTGTGGTGAAATGAGCCCGGGGCCCGCCCCAAGCTTCTGGATGTCGGCAGCAGTAAGAGTTTCTGTCATCGCTCGCTCAGTTTCGGACTACCGCAACCAGGACCGAACGAGGTCACTGGTCGAGATGATGCCGATTGGGGTGGCCGTCGCGTCTGTTACGACGAGGCGGTGGACTCGGCGCGCCTCCATCTCCGCCGCGGCCTCTTCGAGGGTCGCGGTGGAAGCGATGGTGAGCGCCGGCTTGGTCATGATCTGCCCGACCGCCAGGCCAGGCCAATTGGTACCGAGGTGCTGGTTCGCTCGAGCCCGAACGAGGTCGGTCTGACTCAACACGCCAACCAGGACGCCGTTGTCATCCAGGACAGGAAGACCAGTGATCTTGTTGCTGTCTAGGATTCCGGCGGCCTCTGCGAGAGAGGCCGTAGCGGCGATCGAAATTGGGTTGGCAGTCATAGCCTCGCCGACGGTTCGAGAGGTCATAGGGCGACCGCGACTGGAACCTTAGCCGCGATCGCGGCGGTGACGTCGATCACGCCGTCATAGCCACCCTGAATCACAGCCAGGTTGGCGTCGACGACGGCTGAGCCGCGCTTCCCGAAGAAACGCGTGAGGTTGCCGCGAACGGCTTCCATCAGCGCCACCCGGTCCAGACCGGCGCGCTCAGCGAAGGGCGAAACCTTGAGGAAGACGCCGACGAGAGCCACGCCCTGCATCCGGATCTCGAGATCCTGCCGAGGCGCGTACTTCATGGCCAGCGATGCGGTGTCGAGGGCGAGGAGTCGGAGATTACGGGCCTGGATCTCCGCTCGCGTGGCGGACGGCAGGACCGACCAAATCTCCTCGGGGTCGGTCAGGGGCGTCGGAACGAAGACCGTACCGCCGTCCACGAGACCGGTCAGGGGGTTGCCCTGCTTGAACGAGTTGGTGTCGTGGAGCGGCACGAAGTCCACTTCCGTGAGCTCGTTGTGGAGCCGGATCGGCTCCTCGGCAATTGTGAGGAAGTAGGTCGTGGGCAGGCCCTTCTTCTCCGAGCCGTAGCGAGGGTAGGCCTGCACATACAGGTTGAAGAGTCCGCCGACGGTCGTCGCCACGAGCTTGTTCGTGGTGACGCTCCCGAAGCCGCCGACCGAGTGGCCACGCAGGCTGTAGGCGCCCTTGGGGCGGATGTTCAGGTCGCTCTTCTTGAGGGCCAGCGGGTGAGGGATGCCGAGGAACGCGCGGCGGGTTTCCTTGACGCGCTTTTCGTCGGCCATCAGATCGAAGACGGCGCCGAGATCACCCGGTTGGATGTCACGCGAGCCAAGACCGCCGGAGATGGAGATCACACGCGGCATCGGGGCGCCATTCATCGTGGCATCGGCGAGGGCCGCCTTGAGTTCACGGGTGAGCGGGTTATCCGCCGCCGCAGGCTCGTCGGTCCGCTCCACCACGGCCACGACCTTGGCCTTGCCAAGGGCTTTGGCCAGCTGCTCGGCCGGGAAGGGGCGGAAGCTCGTCACGGTCACGCAACCGACCTTGCGGCCCTGGTCGCGAAGAGCGTCGACGACCGCCAGCGCCGTGTCCGCCATGGTCCCCATCGAGACCATGATGTAGTCGGCGTCCTCAGTGCGGTACGCGTCGATGAGCCCGTACTTGCGGCCGGTCAGGGCCGCCCACTCGGCCATTGCCCGCTCGGAGATCTCGATCAGGCGGTCATACCAGGCGCGCTGCCCGATACGGCCCTTCATGTACGAGTCCTGGTTCTGGACCACGCCCGACATGAGAGCGTCCTTGGGATCGAAGAGATCGCGAACCATCTCGCGCGGGTTGCCCACGAAGCTCTTGAGAAGCTCGTCCTCGGGCAGGAGAACGTTCTCGATGGTGTGGGTCGTGAGGAAGCCGTCCTGGGCCACGAACCACGGTGTCTCGCTGTCCTCGGCGACGCGCCGGGCGATGGCGGTCAGGTCGGCCGCTTCCTGGCAGTTGCGGGCAAAAAAGATTCCCCAGCCGCAGTCGGCAACGCCCATCACGTCGTCGTGGCCGGCGTGGATGTTGAGGCTCTGGCTGGTCAGCGCGCGGGCGCCGATATGGAAGACAGCGGGTAGCCGCTTGCCGGCGATGACGTACAGGACCTCTTTCATGAGGATGAGGCCCTGGCCCGCGGTGAAGTTCGTGACCCGACCGCCCGCGAGGGCGAAGCCTTCGGCGGCTGAGGCGGAGGAATGCTCCGACTCCGGCTCGATGAACTTCAGGTGTGTGCCCCACAGGTTGGGGGTGCCGTTGGCAACGGCAACCTGGTAGACCGCAGCCATGGTCGTCGATGGCGTGATCGGGTAGGCGCAGGCGCCTTCACTGATCCGAGTCTCGACGTAGGCGATGGCCTCCGAGCCGTCGATGATGGCAGGAATGCCTGGAAATTCGGGAGTCGGCTGATTCGTCACGATGGTCGGTTCACTCAATGCGCGCAGCTGGCGGGCCAGCGCGCTTCCGTCTAGATGCTTGAGCAGGGTGCCGCCGATCCCGCTGGCGACCGCCTCGCGCTGCCCGTCCGCATGCCAGTAAGCGGCCAGCACCGCGATCCGGCCCGGGGGAACCAGATCGTGCAGAGCTACCACCAGTGGCCGCCATCCCCCGGCGACGTCAGCATCGAGCAGCACAACGTCTGGCCGGGCAGCCGCGGCCTCACGCACAGCGGACTCACACGTCGCCTGAGCGACGACGAAGCCATGACGCGAGAGGTGATCGCATAGTGCCTCGGTGGCAGCGCGGTGCTGACTGACGATGAGCAGTCGGCGCACGGGTAACTGGGTGTCGGCGAGCATGCCCATATGGTGCGCCGTATGCCCCTCTTGCCCTAGCGACAGGGCTCCCTAAGGTCGGGGGCCATATGGCCCGCGAAGGTACGGGACGGGTTGGGAGGTACCCATCCCAATGAGTGGCCACGGCAGACAACAGAGCGGCGTCGGTGGGGCGTCGGCGGGGGCCTCGGCGGGGCGGGATGACCGGTCTTGCCGGGCTCTTCTGGCCCGCCCCGGACCCCCTCTGGGTGGCAACGAGATTCCCTTGGCCGAGGGCCATTCGGCACTGCGCAGCAGCTGTGCGGGCGGCGAGACTTCTGCCTGTGACGAACGCCGGAGGGGACGCCCGGCGTTCGTCCTTTTTTGTGCCCGGCAGCAGACGGCGCACGCCAGCTCGGAGGATTCTCAGAAGCTCATCGTGTTCCACGCCGGGGGCGACAAGACCGGTGCCACGCCAGTAGCTAGAGGTCGTGGTGCTTCCTCGCGTACGACGTCAGGTCGTCGCGGAAGTCGGGGTGGGCGATGGCGATCAGCCGCTTGGCCCGCTCGCGCAGACTCTGTCCGAATAGCTGGGCCACGCCGTACTCCGTCACTACCGTCCGGACGTGAGAACGGGTGGTCGTAACGCCCGCCCCTTCCTTGAGGGCGATGGCGATACGTGAGAACTTGCCTCCGACCGCGGTGGACGGCAGGGCGATGATGGCCTGGCCTTCCTCAGCCAGGGCCGCCCCTCGCATGAAGTCCATCTGCCCGCCGACACCGCTGTACATGCGGCTACCGATCGAGTCGGCGCAGACCTGGCCGGTCAGATCGACCTCGATGGCCGAGTTGATGGCGGTCATGCGCTTGAAGCGGCGGATGATGGACGTGTCGTTCGTGTAATCGACCGGCCGCATTTCGACCATCGGATTGTTGTCGACGAACTTGTA
>JANYJI010000180.1 GCA_025358525.1 Chloroflexota bacterium
GGGACCAGCCACGATTGTCCTGGCCGGCACCGACCATCAGGCCCAGGCGGCCGGCGTAGGGGTGTGGACGGGCGGACCATGGCTGACGCCGCTCGGCGAGTCCCGCATCGACAGCGAGCTGGCTGCCGCAATTGCCGCGCTGGGGCCGCCCTTCGGGCCGGACGACGAGGCCCATTTCGACGAGCACTCCATCGAGGTCCAGCTGCCGCTGCTGGTCCGAATCCTGCCCGAGGCCAGGATCGTTGCGATGGCGGTGAGCCCACGCCTCCGAAGCCACGCCGACGCCGGGAAGCGGCTGGGCCGCCTGCTCGCGACCAGGCGAGCGGCTGGCGAGAGGATCCTGCTCGTGGTCAGTTCGGACCTGGCCCACTACCCTCCGGCCCGCGTCTGCGAGGAGACCGACGCCGAGCTGCTCGAGCCACTGCTCCGCCTGGACGCCGACGCCCTCTACGCGCTCGAAAACCGGGTCCTTCGAGTGAACAGGCCGGGCCTGATCTGCGGCCTGTGCGGCATCGATCCGGTGAGGGTCGCGCTCGCTGCGCTGGCCCAGATGGGCGCTACGCGCGGGCTTCTGCTGGGCGCCGCCACGTCGGCCGATGCCGGGGGTGATCCCCGACGAACCGTGGGCTACGCCGCGGCCGCGTTCCTATAGGCTGGACACTATGGGCGCCGACTCCGAGCACTGGGCCAAGTACTATGTGGTCACGGTCGAGCGACCGGCATGGCAGACGGTGCGTTTCGCGATCGAGCGCTTCCGTTGCGAGGACGAGGTCGCGCCCGGGCCTGCCGCCGACGGCCCCACTGGCCCGGTTGCGACGACTCCGCTCCCCCGTTTCGCCGTCGACCTTGGCTGCGGGGCGGGCCGTGACGCTCGCGAGTTGCTGCGAGCGGGCTGGCGGGTGCTGGCCGTGGACCGCGAACCTGCCGCCCAGACCGCCCTGGAAGCCGCTGTGGAGCCTGACCTACGGCTCCGTCTCCAGATCCACATCGAGGACCTGGCGAGCGTGGCAATCCCGGCCTGCAACCTGGTCAATGCCAGCCTGAGCCTGCCGTTCCTGGCCCCGAGAGCATTCCACCCAACGTGGCAGCGCATCGTTGCCGCACTCGCCCCCGGCGGGCGGTTCGCGGCCATGCTCTTCGGTGACCTCGATGAGTCGGCCTCAGACCCAAGCATGACCTGCCTCCCGCTGGAGACCATTCGGGCGAGCCTCGCCGGCTTCGAGATCGAGCATTGGTCCGTGGAAGAGGATGACCGACCCACCGCACTCGGCGATCCGCACCACTTCCACCTGGTCGAATTCGTGGCTCGCAAGGTCGGGTAGCGCGACCGCCGGGCGGCCCATTCAACGCCCTCGCGATTGCATCAGGCGGCCCCATCACTGGCGACGATTCGCGAATTCCTGTATATATACGGTCCTGTTTCGCCCGGCAGGGCGAGACTACGTCGGCAGCGCAGAGGCGGCGCGTCGCGGACGGAACTGTCCGGAACTTCCAGCGGTCTCCGGCACACGTTCACCAGTCCTTCACAAGCCAGGCTCAAGCTGGAGCGCGGTTTGGTTGCACGCTGGCGACCGACCGTTGGCTGACAGACAGCGCGCAGCGCAAAGGAGTTCTTATGACATCGGAGAGCGCCAGAAGCGCCCCCGCGCACGCCGCGATCGAGGTCGACTCTCGCGCCCGGTTCGAAATCCTGGGCGCCATCTTGCTCGCCCTCTTCCTTGGCGCCCTCGACCAGACCATCGTTGGCCCGGTTCTACCCAAGATCTCGACGCAGCTCAAAGGAGCCGACTTCTACACGTGGGTCGTCACGGCCTACCTGGTGACCAGCACCGCCGCCATCCCGGTCTACGGCAAGCTGTCCGACTACTTCGGACGGAAGCCGATGCTCCTGATCGGCATCGTCCTGTTCCTCATTGGATCCGTGCTATCGGGCCTGAGCCAGACGATGTGGCAGCTGATCCTATTTCGAGGCATCCAGGGCCTTGGCGCCGGTGCCCTCTTCCCAATCTCCCTGGCCGTAATCGGTGATCTCTTCACGCCGGCCGAGCGAGGGAAGTACCAGGGTCTCTTCGGCGCCGTCTTCGGCGTCGCCTTCCTGGTCGGCCCGTTCCTCGGCGGCGTGCTCACAGACAATCTGTCCTGGAACTGGATCTTCTTCGTCAACGTGCCCGTCGGGCTCTTCTCGCTGTATCTCATCGGCCGCCTTCTGCCCATGGTTCACCCCGCTGATGCCCACTTCACGCTTGACTTCCTGGGTGTGGCGACATTCATCGGGGCCATTGTCCCGGTTCTGGTGGCCCTAACCCTCGCGGAGAACGGCAACTGGCTTGATCCATACGTGCTCGGTTGGTTCGCCGTTGGCTTCGTGTTCCTGGCCGTCTTCATCTTCGTGGAGGCAAAGGCTCGGGATCCGATGATCCCGCTAGACCTCTTTCGGAACCGAACCTTCGCCGTCTCCGCAATCGCCACGTTCTTCGCGGTATTTGGATTCTCGGTCCTGATCATCTTCCTGCCGCTCTGGTTCCAGATCGTCCAGGGCGCGAGCACGACAGCATCCGGCTATCTACTCCTGCCCTTCCTCTTCGGGCTCATCTTCAGTTCGATCGTGGCCGGGCAGCTTGTAAGTCGGACAGGTCGATATAAGAGTTTGCTGTCCATCGCCCTGGCTCTGATGGTCGTCGGCTTGGCCCTATTCTCGAACCTTCGTGCCGACACCCCGAACCCGGTTCTGTGGTTCTGGATGCTACTTACGGGCCTCGGGGTCGGCCCGACCATGGCCATCTTCACGCTCATAGTCCAGAACGATGTGCCGTTCCATCGCCTTGGCACGGCGACCAGCGACCTTACCCTGTTCCGCCAGATCGGCACGTCTGTTGGGCTGACAGTGGCCTTCACTCTCTTCCGAAACAATTTGACCTGGGGCTTGATCCACGACTCGGTTGTGGGTGCGGGCGCGCCGTCCAAAGCGGTGCCTGTGACGGCACCCGCGGGCTTCGACCCAGGTGCGCTCACGTCTGTTGGCGGTCCGGCGGGCAACATGTTCGCGAGTGTTCCCGCGCAGCTCAGGGACGTCTATACAGCCGGCTTCCACCAGGCCTTCTCGATCGCCATCGCCAATTCCGTCTGGATTGGCGTCGCGGCCGCGGTCCTCTCTTTCGTGGCCATCCTGGCCCTCAAGGAGAAGCCGCTGCGGACGACCTTCCACGCCGAGCAGGCCGCTCGGGCCGGTCTCCAGATCGCGCCGAGGGGTCCGGCGGCCGGCGGTTTCGCGCCCAGCGGCCCCGCGGCGGGCGTGGCCGAGTAGGCCTCGCCACCCCCACCGGCGACACAATGGCCGCAGGCTCACGGGTTCATGGGGGAATGCTGCCGCGCATCCTCAAAGCCGGCGGAGATCCATCTTGCATCCATCTCCTGCGGTCACTCGTCCTGCCGGCCCGAGTCGATCGGCTTGAAGCCACAGCCAACAGCCTGAAGGCTGGCCTGATCGTCATCGACCCTGCGCATGCCACGCCGTTCGCGATAGCAGACGAGGAGGAAATGGAGAGGCCTGTTGTGCTGATCCAGAGTGGCGTGCAGGTTCCCCAGGTAGGATCGCCCGAGCAGCCCGCCGGTGGCGCAGCCGACTGCGTACTCCCACCGGCTTACCTCCGCCGAATCATAGGCCGGGCCATCTCATTTGGCACTAGAGGCCATCGGGGCCCCGACGCACGGGCTGAAGCCTCTTGACCATATGTCAGCGAGGGAACCATCCCGGTTCATAGCGTCCAAGGCGGACCTAACGGCGGCCTAGGTCATCGAGCCCGACGCGTCGTCCGACCCAGCGCAGAACGACCGCCGCGACAATCAGGTCGTCGACCGCGCCGATCACAGGCACGAAGTCGGGAATCAGATCCAAGGGGCTGAGAAGGTAGACCAGCAGTCCGGCCAGAGCAAGCCGGGCACTTCTGGGCGTGCTGGAGTCGGCGAGGAGAGCTCGAATGAGTCGCACCAGGTCGGGGATGAGGCGCAACCCAACAGCGGCCAGATCGCGCGACGGTCGATGCAGCCAGAGGAAGCCGACAAGCAACAGCCAGCCGACCGCCATCACTAAAGATGCACCGACGATGGTCTCAAGCAGGCTCATGGTCCGGGGATTGTAGTCGCGTCGCTTCGCTCGACCCGTGGCCGCCACGATTCAGCGAGAGCAACCCACTCTTGCCAGGACCTGCCACGACGTAGGCATGGTGTGGCCTGGCACGCCATGCCTACCCAAGACGATCCAACGCACTGGCTGCCAGCCGCATAACCCACCCTCCTCGGCGCGAAGAACGCGAGACCCCCAGTTCCGAGTCAGCCTAGTGTCCCGGTTTACACGTATCTCGATGGTTCACCCCAGCGTCAGTCGATCGCGCCCCGACGTTTAGCCATCACGTGACTGGTATCGACCCGAGGCGGCCTCAAAGCTCTGGTCTAGCCAGCCCGTGACTGGTATCGAAGTTCGGGGCGGGTCGAGGGCGGGTTCCGACCATATCCAAGGCCGCGCTTGAGCGTGTTTGGGGCCCA
>JANYJI010000013.1 GCA_025358525.1 Chloroflexota bacterium
CGCAGCGCCGCCCGTCTGGGCGGAGACGCCTCCACCCCTGCAGCCAGCTGCGCCCGTTGCTCCGGCATGGGCACAGACTCCCCCACCGCCGGTCCCGCCAGCCGTGCCTTACGAGGCACAGCAGCAGTACGAAGCGCCGCAGTACGGAGCACCGCCGGTCCCGCCAGCCGTGCCGTACGAAGCACTGCAGCAGTACGAAGCGCCACCTGTCCCGCCAGCCGTGCCGTACGAGGCACAGCAGCAGTACGAAGCGCCGCAGTACGGAGCACCGCCGGTCCCGCCCGCCGTGCCGTACGAGGCTCCGCCGGCCGTGCAGTACGGGGCTCCTCCGCAGTACGGGGCTCCGCAGGGCCCGTCGGCCGCGCCGTACGGAACACCGCCGGAGTACGGGGCTCCCGCCTCCACGGCCCCCGCTACAGTGGCCAAGGCTCACGGTGGCGGTCGGATTGCGGGGCTGATCGTCCTGGCCGGCGGCGCCGCAGCCATCGCGTCCGCGTGGCTGCCATGGCTCGTCAACGGCAGCGACGTCCTCATGAAGCCGACTGACGCCATGCCGGCACTGAGCGACTTGAGTATTGACCCCACCAACCTCGTCAACGGCGACTACCTGATGGCGGGTGGCATCGTCGCCGCCGTGATGGGCCTTATCCTCCTCGTCAGGCTGGCGCCGAGACTCGGCCCGCTCTTCGCCCTCCTGGCGATCGCAGCCGGCGCCCTCGTCATAGGCGTCGAAATCTCCACCTACAACCAGGTCGCCGAGGCGATCAAGTCATCCCCAACAGTCTCGATCGGCAGTGGTCTATACGTCGGGATAGGTGGCGGAGCAGCCGCCATCCTGGGCGGTCTGGCGCGGCTAATCGTCAAGTCCTAGCCGTCGGGCGGGTCGAGGGAATCAAGTTCGGCCAGCCAGTCGACACCGTAGCCACCAGAGGCCCTGCCGCTAACGGCGGGGCCTCTTTCGCTGGTCATGGGCGACGACACCGACGAGAGCCGCTTCATGAACCGAACCTCCGGCTGATGCGCATATACTGAGGGGGCGACAAGGTCGTCGGGCGGCGTACGGCGGGAGGGACCACCAATGGACAGACGGCTCAGACGGCTCGGTATCGCCGCAGCAGTAGCGCTCGCGGCAGCAACCTCCGGCTGCGGGCTTCTCCCGTCGAGGGACGACTCGGCGAAGCTACACCAGCAGGCGCAGGCCGCGTTGACCAGATGGGCCGACGCGGTCGCCGCCGGCGGCCAATCCGCCTTCGTTCCCGTGGGCGAGCTAACTGCCCAGGTTGGTGATTGGGAAGAAGCGGTTGGCGGAAACAACAAGTCCGCCCTGATGGCCGGCCTAGTCGAGGCGGCCGTCAGCCTGCCAGCCGAGACACCGCCCGATGGCGAGCTTCGCTGGCAAGACGGCAGCACCAAGACGGTTCGGCTTGTCTCCGCGCAGAAGGCCCTGTCGGGCCTGAAGGCCGACGGTGGTGGGTCCTGTCCCGAATGTGTGCCGTTGCGGATCACCGGGGCACGGCTTGCGACTGGCCCGATTGATACTAGCCGCGGCCCTGCGCAGGCGCCGGTATGGGAGTTCACCCTGCAGGGCACGGCGGTCCGGGTGACCCGCGTCTCCATCGCTGGCAGCGTCAGCGTGGTGGTCCTTGTGCCCTCAAAATCCAGCGACTGGCCCCTCGGCATCTCGATCGACTCGGCGACCGGAAACGTCGGCGGGCAGAAGCTCACGGTCGGCTTCACCGGTGCGCCGGCGGCGGGCGATCAGGGGTGCGGTGCCGACTACACAGCCGAGGCGGTCGAATCCCCAACGGCGGTCGTGGTCATCGTCACGGAGCACGCACACAACGGACTCTTTGCAGCATGTTCATCTGTCGGCGCCGTTCGCACAGCGGAGGTCGAGCTGTCCGCACCCCTTGGCGATCGGGCCGTGCTCGAGGTGAGGGAGGGACGACCCGTCGCGGTCCTTCTGACCCGCTGACGACGTCTAGGCCTGGGGCAGCCGCTCCGGATCCAGGTCGTCGAGGCTGGCCAATTCATACGTGGCGGCCTCGCGCGAACCTGGCGCCGGCGGAATGCTCGCATTCGGGATCAGGACTACACGCATGGCCGCTGCTCGAGCGGCGAGGACACCGTTCAGCGAGTCCTCCACTACAAGGCACGCGGCCGGCTCTATTCCAAGGCGGCGCGCGGCAAGGAGATAGACATCCGGGGAGGGCTTGCCGGTCGGCACTTCATCAGAGGAGGCCACTGCACCGAATGCGTCTCGGAGGCCCATGCCCTCCAGCGCTGCTTCGACCACCTGCGGCGGCGCCGAGGAAGCGACGGCCAGGAAGTATCTGCCAGCCAGGCGCCGCACGACCGAGACGGCCTCACCGATGACGGGCGGCCCCTCTTTTGCGTAGCGGCTGAGCATGCCGTCGATGACAGCCCGCTCGATCTCGGCCTCCGTCACCGCGAGATCGAGACGCTGCCGCATCAGGGCCCGCCATTCCCGCGTATTGGATCCCATGATCGCGGCCCGGTCCTCCTCACTCCAGGATCGACCCTGGCTCGCGGCAAAGGCAATTCGGACCTCGTCCCACCAGATCTCCGTGTCGACCAAAACGCCATCAAGGTCGAAGAGGACGGCCCTTATCGGCGTCACGGCCTTGCCTTGGGCGACGAGACCCGCGTCGGGCGGCCTGCGAAGTGTCGAGTGGTCAAGGCATCCAGGCTCGAGGCTTGCTGGGCTTGCGGGCAAGTTGCTCCTCGATCGGATGAGGACTGACCCAGCCCGAACGATCCGGCTCCGTCTCGGGCTCGGCATCAGACGGCTTGGTCGGCACGACCGGTGCCACGCCAGCTGTTGCGTGTCGCGCGGCCGCTCTGGCGGCAATTGGGGTGGGAGCGTTGGCCTGCTCGGGGCTGAGGGCAGCCTCTGCCGGTGCCACGGGCCCAGTGGGGGCGCCAGGCACTTTGGGCGCCGGAGGCACGAGCGTCGGCGCCGCAGATTTGACGGTGCCCTTTGGCGCCGCCTTAGCAGGCGCGGACTTTGTCTCGGGCGCGGTGCCCCTTGGCGCCGTCGGCTTCACGACCTTGAGTGCCTTTGGCGCAGGGGCTCCCTCGGCCCCACCCTTTGCCGCCACCTGGGTGCCGCCCGCAGATACCGCGGCCGGCGCGGCAATCCGAGGGACGGCAGTCCGCGGAGCGGCAACGATCCGGGCCACTCTCGGAGCCACGACCGGGGCCGAGAGTGCCGTTCGTACGGAGGCCCGCAGGGCGGTTGCGGCCGGAACTGCCAATATCGGAGCCACGGTTCTGGAAGAAGCGATCGGTACCTGCACACGGTCTTCGATCCCGGCTATCAGGACCCGCACGAAGGCGCAGATACGGTCGGCCTCCTCATCCATTCCTTTGAGAACGAGGTTCTCGACCTGGACCGCAACTATCCGGTGACCGCCGCTGGCCTCAACGCCCAGTTCGCTGACAGAGAGCTTCGACCACCTGATCAGCTTGGCGATGACGCGCGGCCCATCCTCCGCAGTCGTGAGTCGGATCCCCACAGTGACTAGACCGGCGAGCGTGGGTGCAAGGAGCGAGTAACGCAGATCAGGGTCGTCGCCCCAGGCTACCCAGCATTCGGGATCAGGCGCGGCGCCTAGATCGACGAGTACCGGTCCGACGACGGCCAGGACTCTGTCATCCATGGCGCGCTCGGTCGGGGCCGTTTTGCGCCACTTACTGAGCCGCATCTAGTTCCTCGTAATGCCGTCGGGGTGTCCTTGGAGCGTAGGGGTCAGGCTATCACGGCAGGCCTGGGCATGAGACCCATGCGATCTGGATGCAGGCTCGTTGCCGTTGTGGCCTAGACCTGAGCGTGCCTCAGTCGAGCATCCGAACGCGTCGGCGACGCCGGATACGATCGATGAGGACCCAGAAGCCGACCAGTATCACAGCCCCGGCCGTGAAGCCAACCACAGAGTCATGGGTCAGGCCGGGGGGGATCGTCGTGCCCGAGGCCGCGCTCAAGTCGCCGGCCCCACCATCAACGACTGCGGCAACCCCGGCCGCCACCGGGGACGCGTCCGCCCGGACACCCTGAACGACGGCCGTGGGTAGAACCGGCGGTGTGGCATTGGCTACGTTCACGGCAGCAGCCTGCGTTTGGGCAACATCGGGCGTGCCAATCACCGGATTTGGCACCGCCACCGACGCCACGGGTGCCACCGGTGCCGCACGAGTGGCGACGGGCACTGCTACCCGGACCGGAGCCGGCGTGGGCGCCGGCGCGACGATCGGGGCAGGGGTCGGGAGTGGACCCGAGAACGGCGACTGCGTCGGAGCGGCCTTCAGGCCGTTGGGCGAAGAGCCGCCGCTGCTGAACTCGCAGGCGTAGTAGATCGTAGAGCCGGACGACGACCAGGCCCCGCACCCGACGCGGTCATAGGCGCCCATGACGATGTTCCAGTGGGAGCTCGAGGTGCTCCAAGCCGTCATCGCGTGGCCCGTCGTGGCATAGGTCCAGGTGGACCAGGCGCCAGACGTGTAGAGGTACTGGCCGTTGCCGTATCCGCCATTCACGAGAAGGATCTCGCCGACGCTCCCATAGCCCCACTTACTCTGCAGCAGAGAAACGAAGGTCGTCCCCGACAGCGTGTAAGCGGCTGCGTTGCAGAGCCGCACACTGTGCGACATGTTGCCGTACGTGGCGAAGTCGAGCGCCCGACCCGCGATCGCCTGGGCCGCATTGTCGGGGCACGGAATCGCCCCGTCACGCGCCTCGGCGGCAAGGAACGTATCCACAAGCAAGGCGGGCTTGCCGGCCGCGGCCCGGGCGCCGTTGATCAACCGAACGGTCTCGCCGGCCTGGGAATCGGCGGCGCCGGCGGCCTTTACGGCCGGGACCTGCCAGGCGAATGAGAGGGCCACAAGTCCGAGACTTAGCGCAGCCGATAGGCGGAGCACAGTGGGGCGCAGTCGATACTGGGTCGGCAAAATGGCTTCCTCCGGACGGGAGAGGTTCGACGCAGTCGGGGTGAAGTGACGATCACCGACGGGTCCCGACGTGACCAAGGGCCATGCGGCACAGTCTCCGGCCCGGTGACAACCACCCGTTCAGGCAGTAAGCCCGGTCCAGACCTCTCCATCGTGTGTGGATGGGTGCTGTTAGCCGGGGTTAGCTGAAGAAACCTGAACGTAGCGTGAAGTACTTCTTCACCTGGCCCTAACCTCCAGAAGTCCCACTCCCTTGGCCAGGATCGCGCTTGCATAGCGACCCCTGTGGTCTGGTCGGTACTTAGGGCTGAACCGGCTACGCCAGCTGGGACTTGACGCAGGGTAGGAGCTGCGTGTCAGTGCGCTTGATGTGGTTGACCAGCCAACGCATCAACTCGCTCTCGACCCGAACGACCAGATGAGCGCTGGCCCCATTCCGCTCGTACTCCTCGCCCAACGAGTTGAAGGTCGCGATAAAGTCCTGGTGTGCCGCCGCATTTTGCGCCGCGACCGGGCATTTGTACTTCGTCATGCAGTCCTCTTCGTAACCGAAATGGGTGACTGCATACCCGCCGAGCTTGGCGAGAACCGCCTGGATCTCGGAGCGTCCGCGGCCCTGGCTCATTGCCGCAAGAAGATCGTTCAGCCAGGTGATGAGCTGCTTGTGCTGATTGTCGATGGCGTCCACCCCGGTCGACATCGTGAGGTCCCACTGTATCGACGGCATGTCATATCTCCTGTCAGTTGGGCAAGTCCGCGAGGTCATCAATTAGCGGCGGCCACAGTTTCGATCGCACCCGCGGCGCCGGGCGCGATCGCCTAGGTCCCGCCAGGTGAGAAAGCAGGCCGATTTCAGGCCAAGTTCAGCAGTCCGATCAAGGTTGATCTTTGTCCGCAGCCACGGCCCGCTGCCCGCGGACCGCTGCCTCCCGGACCGCGACCAATGTCATGCACGCGAGGTTCTCCAATGGCTGAGCCTATCTCCCCCGCGACAGCCGTCAAGAGGCCTCACGGCAATCGCAACCTGCTACTTGTCGTGCTGGGCGTCTTGGTCATCGTCGCGATCGCGGCCGGCGGATATGGCTTGTGGTACATCCTGATCGGTCCGAGCAGCCTCGCGGCCGTGGGCACTGCCGCGCCGGTAATCCCGGCCGGAAGCGCCGTGGCTGCGCCGGCCTCGTTCGACGGCACCTGGAACGTCAACACCACCCTCGGTGCGGCCGTTGATGGGACTGCCTCGTTCGTCGGTTACCGAGTCCAGGAACAGCTCGTGGGCGTCGGCGGACATACGGCCGTGGGCCGGACTACCAAAGTGACGGGCTCGATGACTGTCTCGGGCAGCGTGGTCGACAACGTCCAAGTCACGGCCGACATGACGGCCCTCACTAGCGATAACGACCAGCGCGAAAACCAGCTGCGCCGACAGGCCATCGAAACCGACAGCTTCCCGACTTCGATGTTCAAGACGATCGCACCGATCGGCCTTGGCACGCTGCCGGCGGATGGCAAGACGGTCCATGCCACGGCCAAAGGCACACTCACCATCCACGGCGTCACCAGGACGGTAACGATCGACCTTGCCGTTCAACGCCAGGGCGGCATCGTCGCCGTGGTCGGATCAGTGCCAATCGTGTTCGCCGACTGGTCGATCCAGAAGCCAACCAGCTTTGCGCTCCTCTCGGTTGACGACCACGGCATCATGGAGCTTCACCTACTGTTTACCCACGCCTGATCGCGGTCGGCGATGCGTGGCTCCATCCCCTGCTCGAAACCTTAGGAGACCTTATGTCGTTCTTGCGCTTCCTGGGAGGCCGTCCTGCGGATCCGGCCGTGGCGGGCGTCGTGGACCGGCCCTCGTCCCTGGCTGATGAGACCGAGGCCATTCGCCATATCGTGACCCGTCTTGATTCGCTGCCGCCGGAACAGGCGCGGCTACTGGCGGGCATGGCCTACATCCTGGCTAGAGCCGCATACGCGGACCTCGACATTAGCGAGGCAGAGACCACGGCCATGGAGAAGGAGCTGGACGCGATGGGGCTGGACTCGTCGCAGGCAGTGCTCGTCGTGGAGATGGCGAAGCTTCAGGAGAAGACGACGGGCGACACGAGCGATTACCTGGCCACACGCGAGTTCCGAAACGTGTCCACGGCCGAACAGCGCCTGAGCGTCTTGCGAGCGTGCTATCGGATCTGTTGCGCGGACGAGTCACTCAGCGGGTCGGAGAGCGCCACCCTCAACGAGATCGCCAGCGAGCTGGAAATCTCACGCGAGGACGCGGCCACCGTCCGGGCGGAGTTCGCAGAATGGATATCGGCGCGACGTGGCTTCGGCACGTCCTCGGTGAGTCTGAGCTAGGCTCGACAGTCCGGAGGAGGCCGCCGGAACGGGCCAGCGGAGCGGAGCTCCGCCGGGTCACGGCTCAGACGACCCGGCGAGGCCGGCCTTACGCGGCCCGGCGCGGCAGTCCCACCGAACCCGCTCCAAACCACGTCCCGGAGCTGCCCTTGACGATGGCCACGGCGTTCTCAAGAGCGCCGATGGCGGCAAACCGACCCCCGCCGGCGACGAACTCGGCGCAGGCCCGGACCTTTGGGGCCATCGAACCAGCCGGCCAGAGGCCGGCGGCGAGACCCTCCATCGCCTCTTCCACCGACATGCGCAGTATGGCTTCCTGGCGCGGCGTTCCCCAGCGTCGGTAAACGGCGTCGACGTCGCTGAGCAACACCAGCCCGTCCGCATCGACCGCGCGGGCGAGCACCACCGCGGCCAGATCCTTGTCGATGACCGCCTCCACGCCCTCGAGACGACCGTCGGGTCGCTCCACGACGGGCACTCCGCCACCACCCGAGGCGACGACCAGCACGCCAGAGTCGACGAGCGATCGGATGGCCCGAGCCTCCACGATTCGGATGGGCGGGGGCGACGCGACGACCCGGCGCCAATGCTTGCCGTCGGGGGCAACGTTCCAGCCGCGCGCGGAAGCGTGCTCGCGGGCCGTGGCCTCATCGTAAATGGGGCCCACCGGCTTAGTGGGATTGGTAAAGGCAGGATCGTCGGCCGGAACCACCGTCCGGGTCACGATTACGGCTATCTCCCGGTGCCGGCCGCGCTCCAGGAAGGCGTCGTTGAGGGCCTGCGCAAGCAAGTACCCGATCTGGCCCTGTGTCTCAGCGCCCAGCACGTCGAGCGGCGGCGCGGGCACGACTGACGCGGCCATCTCCGCGCCGATCGCGAGGAAACCCACCTGGGGACCGTTGCCGTGCGTGATCACGATCTCCGCCCGGCTGCCCTCGGCGAGCGTGACCAGACCCCGTGCGGCCGCCACCAGATTGCGGCGCTGGACCTCGGTGGAGCCCGCCTCGCCGCGCCTGATCAGGGCATTGCCGCCAAGGGCTATGGCCAGCCGAGTCATCCCTTCTCCCAGTGCTCCTCGCCGGTAATGAGCGCGTACAGGAGGGCCTGCTCCGTATACCAGCGGTTCTCCGCCTCGTCCCAGACGCGCGACTGCGGTCCGTCGATTACCTCGTCGGTGACCTCGTCGCCGCGATGGGCCGGCAGGCAGTGGAGGAAGATTGCCTTCGTCGACGCCAGCGCCATGAGCTCAGCATCAACCCGGTAGCCGGCGAAGACGCGGGCCCGTTCCTCGCGTTCCTTCTCCTGGCCCATGCTCGCCCAGACGTCGGTATAGACCGCATCCGCGCCACGGACGACCTCGCGGACGTCGTGGCCCAGCTCGATCGCTCCGCCGTTCTTGGCGGCATGGATCCTGGCCGCTTCGACGATCTCGGCTGTTGGCTCGAAGCCGTGTGGCGTCGAGATAGCCAACGTGAAGCCCAGATACCCGGCCGCCTGAATGAGCGAGTGGCAGACGTTGTTGCCGTCGCCGATGAACGCCACCCGAAGCCCGGCCAGGTCTCCGAACTCCTCCTGCAGCGTCATCACATCCGCCAGCGCCTGGCAGGGGTGATGGTCGTCGGTCAGGGCGTTGATGATCGGGATCGTGGCGTACTTGGCCAACTCCTCGACCCGTGACTGCTCGAATGTTCGGATGGCAATGGCCGTCAGATAGCGCGACAGGACGCGAGCCGTGTCGGCGATCGTCTCGCCGCGGCCGAGTTGCAGTTCGTCGGGGCGGAGCGTGATGGGCAGCATGCCGAGGCCCCAGGCCGCTGTCTCAAAGCTCACCCGAGTCCTTGTCGATGGCTTATCGAAGATGAGCCCGAGCCGACCGCCCGCAACGGCCTCGCGGGCCTGACCCTTGCGCATCTTGAGCTGGCCGGCCAGCTCGAGGTTAGTGCGGATCCCATCCCGCCCCAGGGAATCCAGAGTTAGGAGATGGCGCGTCATGACGGTGTCTCCGGCTAGTGGCGTGCTCCGGCTAGTGGCGTGCTCCGGCTAGTGGCGTGCTCCGGCCGTCGAGCCGGCCCGCGCCCGCTCGACGATCGGAGTGAGGATTTCGGTCAGGTTCGAACCCTCGTGCCCGGCCGCGTCGCCCGCTAGCTCCTCGAGCTCGTACCGAACGCGCACAACCGGTTTCGTTAGCTTGAGGACTCGTGTCAAGTCGATCGGTGTGGCCGAGAGCACCAGGTCCGCAGGCATGGCGTTGAGCGTGTTCTCCAGCTCGGTCATCTGACCCTGGCCGTAGCCCATGGCCGGCAGCAGATGCTCCAGGGCCGGGTAGCGGTGGAGAGTGGCGGCCAGTTCGCCTGTGGCGAACGGAACCGGATCGACGATCTCGCTGGCGCCAAATCGCCGCGCGGCGACGATACCTGCACCGTAGGTCATGCCGCCGTGGGTGAGCGTCGGCCCATCCTCGACGACCGCCACTCGCCTACCGGCGATGTCACCGCCGTGGAGCGTCAGAGCAGAGCGAGCCAGGATGACACGCGCCTTCGGGTTCATCGACGTGACACCGGCCCGCACTTCGGCGACCTGCTCCGGCGTGGCCGAATCCACCTTGTTGATAACCACGACGTCGGCCATGCGGACGTTGATTTCGCCCGGGTGGTAGTGCATCTCGTGACCGGCCCGGAGCGGGTCGGCAACGACCACGAAGAGATCCGGTCGGAAGAACGGGAAGTCGTTGTTGCCGCCATCCCACAAGACGACGTCCGCCTCGGCTTCGGCCTGGCGCAGGATGGCCTCGTAATCGACCCCGGCGTACAGGACGCGGCCGGCGTCGAGATGCGGCTCGTACTCCTCGCGCTCTTCGATGGTGGTCTCGTAGCGGTCCAGGTCGGCATATGTGGCATAACGCTGGACGCGCTGGGCTACGAGATCGCCGTAGGGCATGGGGTGGCGCACGACCACGACCTTGAGGCCCTTCTTCTCCAGCAGGGCGGCCAGATAGCGCGTGGTCTGGCTCTTGCCGGCACCCGTGCGTGTCGCGCCTGTGGCCACTACGGGCTTGGTGCTGGCCACCATCGTCCGGGCCGGTCCGAGCAGTTCGAAGTCGGCACCGCCGGCGAGTACGCGACTGGCCGAGTGCATCACATGTTCGTGGGTAACGTCGCTGTAGGCGAAGGCGACCCGATCGATCCGTTCGGTCGCAAGCAGCCGCTCCAACTCCGACTCGGCCACGATCTGGATGCCGTCCGGATAGAGCGGCCCGGCCAGCTCGGCTGGGTAGCGGCGTCCGGCAATGCCCGGGATCTGAGTCGCGGCCGTGAAGGCCACGACCTCGACATCCGGGTCGCTGCGGTAGACAACATTGAAGTCATGGAAGTCGCGTCCAGCGGCACCCATGATCACAATACGAGTGCGATCCATGGCGATTCCGGCCCTTCCGCAGTCGCGCCGTAGGTCAAACCCGGCAGCGAACTTTGGGCTGGCGAGCCGGTTCCGCCTCTGGTCCAGCGGTCGCCTAGCCCGCTAACTATCGCCCGTGTTGGCAGCCCGCGCAAGTGCCAACCGGCAACGCCGCGTCTGGCGCACCTGCCAGTCCCCGACTTAGTGACCCGTTCGGCACGGCCGGCCCGCCCTCCCAGCAGATGGCGTTCAGGTCAGCGAGACGACGACCAGCGGAATCGTGCGGGCCGTCTGCCGCTGATACTCGTCGTAGCGGCCTTTGTTGTTGTCGTTGACCAGCCGCCACAGTCGGTTGTAGTCCGGATCGCCCTTGCTCACCGAACGTGCCACGCCCGCCAGGCGCTTCCGGCCAACCTGAATCTGGACCTCCGGGTCCGCGCACAAGTTGAAATACCAGCCCGGCGACCGGGCCTTGGCGCTGTTGGACGCAACGAGAACGTAATCGCCGCCATCTCTTGCGTAAGCCAGGGCCGTGGTGCGCTGCATTCCGCTGAGCCGTCCCGTGGTCCGCAGCAGCAGCGACGGCACCACGACAAGCATCCCGTGACCGACTCGACCATCGGTCCATACGTAGACGGACTGATGGAGCCGCATGTAGGCCATCTCGAGGCCGGTGACCAATCCCATCGCTGAAGCCTAGCACCGCCGTTGGCGCGTTCAGGGCGCCCAAGCCGTCATCGGTTATGCGACCCGGGTTGCCTTTGCTCGGCGGTGTAGCCTGGGGCCCGAACCAGTAGTAGCTGGACTCGGAGAGAAATTGGCTCCGGCGGGCGGGACCCGGGCGCCTACTGAATTCGGCGCGTGTTTCCAACAAGCTCGTGCTCCCCCCGGGCTACTCCACCACGCCGATGGCTGGAGGTTGCGCTCCTCGAATGCGCCTCATGCCACCAGGTCGTCCCGCGTCGGTCCCCTGTTCAACGATTCTGCGCGGACTGTCGAAAGGCTCGCAAGCGCAAACAGAGTCGCGAGGCCGTGGCACGCAAGCGGCGAAATGCTCCCTAAACCGAAATGGGACGGTGATTGGTGGGACTGGTCGGGGCGAGAGAGCGAAGCCGAGCCAACCGCCCTGAATGTCTCGTTGTGCTCTTGGCGGGCTGACTCCGCCTGCTCCGCGGACAGCAGCGGTAGGCACAAACCGCTCAGTCGGATCAATCCTGTCGTCGCCACCAGTGGCTCGCCCGTCTCGACGCATTCGATCTGGTCGGGCCTAGAGGAGTAGAGCCGAGACTTTCCAACTGAGTTATCAGATCGAGCCGGCAGGCTCAGCCGACCTCAGGAATGTTGGATAGCCGGTCGCTGAGAGGAGTGGAGCCGACACTTTACGGGTATTCGTCCGGGAACCGTGGTCGGGGGCACCGATCGTGGCAGAGTCACGCCTGAGCGTTCGCAGCCGTATGGTGGTGCCGAACTGAATGGTTCAGTCATCCGTTGGCGTGGCGGAAGCAGCCAGCAGACCGAGGCCCCGTGCTGGTAGTCACTCATTGGTCATTGGGGGCCGTGCTGTCGTGGACGAGCGCCAAATCGCCAAAGCTGATCGTGCCGATTTCGCTGGGAACTGTCAGGGCGGTCATCGGGTCCACAGGAGCCCCACTCGGCGTCTGCGGCGATCTGGCCGATGCTTCCAATGCCGTCAAACGTCCTCTGCTGACAAGGCTGAACAGCCCAAACAGGCAGACAATGACGCCGACGACGAAGATCACAACCTGTCGTCCGAAGAGATCCGCCAGTGGGCCAATCGCAATGATTGGGGCCAAGCTCGCGATCGAGACGAGCATGTTCAGTACGCCGAACACCCGGCCGCGGACGTTCTCTGGCAACTCCTCCTGAAGTTGCGTCTGAGCCGAAATGGCCACGATCACGTAGGCGCCACCGGCCAGGAATGCAATGGCCATGACCAGCGACAACGTCGAAACGACACGGCTAACGTCTGCGAGGTCGCCGGAAGCCGCACGGTCTTGCAGAAAGCCTGAGATGGGACCGATGCAGGCAAGAACAGCAAGAAGTACACCCAATGCAACCAAGCCGACTTCGATCGTGCGGCGCCGAGGCAGATAACGACCGTAGGAGTTCAGGGCGAGAATGCCCACGACCACGCCCAGGCCTAGGGGGACGACCACGACGCCGAAGTCGTTGGACCCGAGATTGAGCGTCGTCTGTACAAACCCGGACCCCAGAATTGCGAGGATGCCAATCAGGGCGCCGGTCACTCCTAGGTACGTTAGCGACCACCCGACGTTGCGGTTCTCGCGGATGTATGCAATTCCCTCACCAAACTGGCCAATCATTGTGCCAACAGCGCGTTCCGCGTCCGCAACCGTTTGCGAAGCGCTAGCGTCCGCTGCGATGCGCGGCGAAGGGGGCAGCATCGTGCAAATGAGCGCGGCGACGAAGTAGAGCCCGGCGACCATCAAGATGAGAATCTGTGCGCTGAACAGAGCCGCGAGTATTGGGCCCAGCAACGCGAAACCCAAAGCGAAAGCGATGTTCGCCGTCAATGTGAAGAACACATTCGCCGCGAGGAGTTGTTCCTTTGGCACTAGAAACGGGATCATCGAGGCCTCAGCCGGTCCGAAGAACGTCGTCACTGTCGAAACGAGTAGCATCAACAGATAGAGCGCCAGCAGGTTGTTTCCGCCAAAGAAGATGCACAGGAAGGCAAGGCCGCGAAGAACATTCGTGATGATCAGCAGGTGGCGTTTGTCCACTCGGTCGACAAATACTCCTGCAATGGCGGAGAAGAGAATCGCGGGAACGAGGAAGCTAAGAAGCAGCATGCTGATGGCGCTGCTTGAGTGGTAGGCAACGGTAATGATGACGGTGAGGCCATAGATGACCATGTTTCCGCCCACCTGAGTGGACAGTTGGGCCAACCAGAGAAGGAGGAACGGCCGGTTTCCTAGGACGCCGAGCGTGTCAGAGCTATCGTCGGATGTGGTCGCAACTTTTCGTGAGACGGGAGTGGTCATCGAGTTCCCAATTCGGCCTGTCGTGGGCCCGAGTTCGCTGTGCACACCCTAGTTCTCGCTCGTGACGTTTTGTCGGGCACCTGGCCCAAGTAGGTTGGGCGATGCAGTCCCAACGTCGTAACTTGCGAAGTGGCACGCTCGGCTGAGTTCAGCTGACGTCGGTGGTCCGGGTCAGCTGGGAGATGGGTTGCCTGATCGAGGGTCGGCAGGTTGCGCTAGTTGGATTTGCATGTCTAGGCTTGGCGACACAACGCTCCGAGTACACCCACCTGAGTGGAAAGCAGGGACAGAATCAAGAATCGCCCCATTCCGCAGAGCACCCAGAGAATCTGAGTCGCCGCCGGTCGGGCCGCTTCTCTTGGGCGAGGTTGCGTTTGTCGTCGATGGCTTGCCAATAACTGTGGCGATTATTCACGCGGGCAGAATGTGTCCGCGTGGCGGGACGAAGCGGAACGATATCGCTGGGGAGTATTTGTCGGGCGCGGGTCGCCTTCCTGACAAGGGCGGTTGGTTGCCCATGAACGAGACAACTTGGCTCCGCCGCGGAGGAGACTTCTTGCCTCGAGCGGCGACCTCCCAGGTTGGCCGCGATTGCTACAACCGCAACGGTAAGAGTCGCCACCTTCACGGCCCTGCGGCTCGTTGGTCCGCAGGGCCGCAGGTTGTGGCTTGCGGTCAGATACAAGCCCTAAAAACCTACTTACAAGCTACGACCAGAGGCAATTCGAGAGACCGTTCGAATCGTAGCAACGCCACTGCCACCCGTTCCCATTCCGGACAAAGTCAACGCGCGGGAAAACCTCTCCGTAATCCTTGGTGCCGACGTTAGCCCAGAACTCGGTCGAACCTGCGCCGTACGAGTAGTAGCTGATCCCGTAGTTCGTATAGGGAGTTGTGGTCCCCGCTGCCGTAGGAAACTGAGTATCCCCACGAGGTAGACCCGTTCGCGCATGCCGTTCCTTTGATCACAACCTGGTCGTAATAGAGCGGGTCGAAGTAGTAGATCGCAGTCGCTGTGAAATTGTACTTGGCAAGACAAGCAAGGTTGGGCGTGACAGCCTGGCCAATTACATTGGTTGCGGCAGTCTGCGCATTCGGTGTGGCTACAGCAGTGATCACGTACGGGGTGGTGGCTGCGCTGGTGGTCGGTGAGGCGGCGGCCACCGGCGCAGAGGTGAAGAGCGAGCCCGCAACTATGAGGCTCAGAGACAGGGGCACGAAGATTGCAGATCGGATCTTCATCTATGGCTTCTCCTAGCGTGTCCGCACACAAATTCGAGGTCGCAGCAGGCGACTCTGACCCGGCTCGTCAAGGGAATCTCCCCCCGTGGCAGACCGCGGTGCATAGTACCAGATAGCCGCTCAGCATCGCCCGATAAGCCACTGGGCCACACTTGCCGGTCGCAGCGATCTAGCGAAGTCCTTCGTGAATGCTTCCGCCCCTGGCGTCCTAGTGTCCCGATTCGCTGATCGCTCGGGGCTTGCGGACCGCCTTGGCCAGGATTTCGTCGGCGGTCTTGAACCACGTAAAGGAAATTGTAACCAGCCCCTCGACACCATTCCCGACACGGCTCGCGGGGACGATGCACCGGGGCTCGAACGCCGCTGCCAATGGCGGCAGCCAGCATGTCGGCGGTGCAATCCTGCCTGCACACGATGTCCCTGCAACCGGATCGTAACCGGAGGACGGACGGCGGGGGCCGGCGGCCGCAAGGGATAGCCGGACCCCGCCGGACGGCCTCCGGCCAGAGCGTCTGCGAGATTGCAGGGGGGAAGACGGGAAGTATCAGGTCAGGGAGGGAGGGGCCCGCGACACCGAGAGGCTGACACGCCCCAAATGGCCTGCGATCGATCTATGCCCGGTTTCGCTGTGACAGGCTAGCTGGCACGGGGCCGGCGCAGACTGCGGGGCATTGGCGGAGAAGCTCCGCCATCGGGCATAGACCCTGGTCACGGTTCGCATACGGTCGGCGTGCTCGACCGCGAACAACTGGTGTGACTCGCCCTTCGTGATCGCTCGGCCCATCAGGCTTGGGGGCCATGACCTTGAAGCGATCGGACCTAACCCGAGCGCGACGGCATCGCACAAGCGAAGCCTCTGATGGACCCGTCCCGCGTCGGTTGCCATTTCGTCCGATTGACTTCCAAGGGACTTGGCCCCGATGTAACCCGCCCTGCCGGTCACAACCGGCCCTCTGGCTTCCCGTTGCTCGGCCCCGATCCGCCTGGCTGGTGAGCGACTGACCGTTGACCGCGATACCGGCGAGATCGTCGAACGGTTCAGAAGCACAGACGCCCCCGATGGTGTCGTTCTGGTCGCCTGCGGCAACCGCCGCTCCAGCCGCTGTTCGAGCTGCTCGACCATATACCGGCGCGACGCCTACGCTCTTGTACGTGCCGGAGTCGCGGGCGACCAGGTCAGAGGTGTGTCAGCCGAGTTGGCGAGCCATCCCAGAGTCTTCGCGACCCTGACCGCGCCATCGTTCGGCGCCGTCCATCGCCGCCTCGTTCGCGGCTCCTCGGTCCTGCCGTGTCGAGCCAGGGCAACTGAGACGACGTGTTCTCACGGCCGGCCGGTCTCCTGCAGCATCCGCCACGACCAGGCGGACAGCGCCCTCGGTCAGCCGCTCTGTCCGCACTGCTACGACTACGCCGGCGCGGTTCTCTGGAACGCCCACGCGGGAGCACTCTGGCGCCGGACGACCATCCGCATGACTCGCATCCTGGCCGCACGGGCAGGAGTGTCGCGAACCGAGTTAGGCGATCTCGTGCGTGTCAGCTTCGTCAAGGTCGCCGAGTTCCAGACTCGGGGTCTCGTCCATCTCCACGTCATCCTGCGCCTCGATGGTCCGCAGCGGACCGCGCCGCCATCCTGGGCCAATACCGACCTACTCGCGCAGACGGTCGCCGAGGCCGCTGGGCAAGCATCGCTGCGGACCATAGGGCCCGACGGCACGCCGTTTGTGGTTCGCTGGGGCACTCAGCTCGACGTGCGCTCGATCCGCCCGAATGCCCAAGGCGAAGGCTCCGATACCCGAGTCGCAGGCTACCTCGCCAAGTACGCCACCAAGGCGGCCGAGAATGCCGGCGGTGCGGACCGGCAGTTGCGCTCCGCCTTCGAGATCGAATGCCTCGCGGTCACCGACCACGCCCGCGCGATGATGGCGACCGCCTGGGCACTCGGCGGTGATCCTCGATACGAGCATCTGCGCTTGCGGGCCTGGGCTCATATGCTCGGCTTCCGGGGTCACTTCCTCACCAAGGCTCGCCGCTACTCGGTCACCTTCGGGGCTCTGCGGACCGTTCGGGTTCGGTTTCGGACCAAACTCGCGCTCATTGCTCGCGCTCTGGCCGGTGAGCCCGTCTTTGATCCGGACTCCACCCTCGTGATCGGCGGCTTCTCGTTTGCCGGAGTGGGCATGCCGAACCTCTGGAGGGTCGCAGCGGCGGCAGAGGGGTCGGCGCCATGAACGAACTGCCGATCCGCATCGAGCTTGAGGTTGCGCCCGGCGTTGCCATACAAGATGGCACGAACCCGGAGGACAATGTCGCCGTGACAGATCCTATCGTCGCTGCCCTGGCCCAGCTCGTCCGCGACGCCTACGCTAACGAGCAACGTATGCGAGGAAGGTTGCGCGTCGTGCAGCCGTCCGACGCCGATGCGGACTCGATGGCTGCGCAAGACGAGAGCTTGCCCGACGAGAAGCCAGCGCATTCCGAGCAAGAGCGGAGGAAGAGCGCATGAGCCGACTACCCACCTCACCCGACGCCCTGGGCGGTCTTCGGGCCGCCCGCTGGATACGCGAGAGCACGCCTGGCCAGTTCGATCGATACGGCCCCGAAGCGCAAGCCGAGCTTCAAGACGTCGCGATCCGCCGGCTGGGCCTGGTCGATACCGGCCTTGTATGGACGGCAGCACATTCCGGCCGGACCGTCTATCGCAGCTCCGAGATGGCGGCCATGCTCGATTCCGCGCGGAATGGCGCCTTCGACGTTCTTCTCGTCGGCTACGTGTCTCGCTGGCAGCGCAACCTACGACGCACCCTCGAACTACTCGAAGACACCCTCCACCCGGCGGGAGTTGCAGTCTGGTTCGCCGACGAAGAGATCCTGTCCTCGTGCGATCGTCACTGGGACCAGCTCGTCGACGAGGCCAAGGACGCCGAGAGATACAGCCGAAGACTGGCGCGACGTATCCACGAAGGCTATGCCTCCAAGCTTGTGAAGCAGCGCGACCCCGGTGGCCATCCGCCCTATGGCTTCCGGCGCAACGAGGCCAAGCTGATCGAACCCGATCCGGACAAGATCGACATGGTCCGCGCCGTGTTCACCCGCTCTGCTGCCGGAGCGCTCGACCACGAGATCGCCGAGGCACTCACTCTGCCGATCGACACGGTCCGCGGCATGTTGCTCTCACCCCTCTACATTGGTCGCTTGCGCGACGGCACAGACGCCCACTGGCCGGCTCTGGTGCCAATCGAGCTGTGGGATCGCGTGGCAGCGGTCCGGGGAACCAGGGCCACGAGCACGGGCCGCAAGGCCAGTCCCCATCGCCCATACGCGCTCGCGATGCTCCACTGCTCATCCTGCGGCAAGCGTATCAGCGGCGACTCGGGCTTCTACCGTCACGACAAAGCTTGCCTGCAATACCGATCCGCTCAACCGGCCTGGCCATCCGCCTGGAAGGGACGCCACGACGGCAAGGGCTATCGACGCGAACTCATCGAAGACGCAGTCGGCGTGCTTCTCGATCGGGTCAGCGTCAACGCCCATCTCGTGAGCGAAGTCGTCGGGCAGGTCGTGCCGGCCCATTCAGGACCCGACGAGACTTCCCTGCGGCGGATCGAACGTGATCGAGCCGATGCCGCCTCGCGGGTTGTCCGTGACCGCGACTACGAGGCCCTGCGCGCCACCATGGAGCGCCTGGACCGCGAGGAGGCCGCCGCTCGGACTGTCCGCCAGACCGAAGGCATCCCGGCTGATAAGGCCGTCCGCTACCTACAGGGTCTTGGCGATGCCTGGCGTCTGGCCGACGGCGGACCCGGCCGGGCTGAGCTTGCGCGCTCGCTCTTCACGCTGATCGAAGCATCCGGCTTCCAGTCGATACGCTTCCATCTGACCGAGCGAGCTACGGCCCACGGCTTCGCCTATGCCGTGCCGGCCACCTTCACCGGATGTGTTGGGTATGGTCGGGGCGAGAGGATTAGAGCCGACACACCGTCGCCATCTTTGCTGATCCCGGTCGCGAACATACCGAGCTACGTTGGTCGGGCTTGGAAGACGGCTTGAGGGCGTTCCTTCCAATCGCCAGTACAAGGTCGCGGCGGGCACGCAGGTCGCTGTCGTGCGAGCTCATCGGCGGAGGTCTCTGGTCTCGCGCGGCTGCCGGATGAAGGCCCGCGCTCGTGCCGCCGCCTCAAGACCCGCATTGCGCCAACTGGGGGGTGGTGGTGGCTCAGAAGTCCGAGCTGACGAATTGGGCATCCAGCGAACCCAGGCCGGGTGGCGGCGCCAGTGGGACAATCGACAACATGACGACTCTGCTGATCCTGAACGACCCGCCATACGGCACCGAGCGGTCATACAACGCCTTGCGACTGGCGCTCGCGCTGGCCAAGGTCGAAGGCACCGAGGTCCGGGTGTTCCTCATGGGTGACGCGATCGGATGCGCCAAGCGCGACCAGAAGACGCCCGACGGCTACTACAACCTCGAACGGATGCTCAAGGGCCTGGTCGCCAAGTCGATCCCGATCGGTGCATGTGGCACCTGCATGGACGCTCGGGGCTTCGGCGATGCGGAGCTGACCGAAGGCGTCCACCGCTCATCGATGGCCGAACTGGCCGCCTGGACCCTCGAATGCGACCGGGTCCTGGTCTTCTGAGGCGCGATCCGCCTAGACCTTTCGCCCGACAAGTCCGAAGTGGTATGGCGGCAGATCCACCACTCCCTCCTCGACCACGAAACCTGCCGTAGCCAGCCACCTGCGGCAGTCCGACGGGCTCGGGCGTATGTCGAGCGAGGGACCGCGGGGTGTGGGGCGATCGCTTACCCAGTGCATGACGGCTGCGGTACCGCCGGGCGCCAGAATCCTGTACGCCTCGCGCAAGAGTCGGTCGGGATGCTCGGCGTGGAGGATGTTGAAGAGCATCACGTAGCCGACGCTGGCGTCGGGTAAGCCGGTGCCTTCGACCATGAAATCCCGCAGGTGGAGCTGGACGTTGGTAAGGCCCGCGCTCTCCGCTTTAGAGCCGGTGGCTGCGATCATTTCGGGCTCGATGTCGAAGCCGTGGACCTTGCCCTCCATGAGGCTCGCGGCCGGAATAGTGAACGTCCCATAGCCACAGCCAAGATCGACAGCGCTCGATGTCCCCGGCGCAAGACCGAGTCGCGAGAGGATGCTCGACGGATCGAAGAATCGATCCCACATTTCCTCGCCGGGCATCCCGCTGTCACGGACCTTCATGTGGAGTTCCTCTCCCGTTTGGGGCTGGGCTTGCGTCGTCCAGTCGCGACAGTCCCTCGGGCTGGCGACACAGTCTGCGCTCTACCCGACGGAAGGCTACGGAACGGGCGCCTGGCGAAACCGCCCACGCCAGGAGTCGGGTCAAGGCCGAAGCTCGGCAGGCCGACACCACTAGCTGTGCGTTCTACTGCGCGCTTGTGGCAGGGTCGAACCCTCGGGCTCGGGCAGAGCGATGCCCCCTGGCGCCTCTGGCACCGTGGGCTCCCTTCTACGTCACGTGACCTCGGCTGTCGACAACGGCTTGCATCAAGAACTCGTCTGCCGTCGACATGACCTACCCGGCCGCGGACGTGCTCTGCGATCTGGGTACGACGCGGGCCGCCCTAATCCCGGGAGACAGCGCGAACAGCACGCTCGCAGCGGCGGTCATGGCGGCGATGCTGAGGAGCGTCACTCCGCCACCGAACGCATCGAGCAGGATTCCTCCGACCAGGAAGCCGACGGGCTGGATCCCGACGGAAATCGTCCGAGCGGTGCCGCCTACGCGACCAAGGATTTCGTCGGGTGAGTTCGAAGCCCGCACGGTT